>SCPW01000079.1 GCA_004298605.1 Gallionella sp. | reverse complement strand
GTGCTCTTCCGATCTGCCGAACCCCTGCATGTTGGCGTACAACCGCGCCGAGGTTTGATGTTCCGCACGAACCCTTTCAAGCTCGGCGCGCACCGCATCCCGCTCACTTTCGAGCATGGACAAACTGTTGCGCAACGCGGCAATTTCCTGATCCGTCTGGGTTAACCTGGTTTGCAGTGCCTGGTGCTCCTGCCTTAACTTGCCGCTGAACATATTTCCTCCTGATTTGGGGAGTAGGGGGTAGGGAGTAGGGGGGAGGTCTTCCCATTTTCCACTTCCTGCTCCCCACCCCCCTGATTTTCTAATGCCCTCGCACGTCGCTGAGCAGTTCCTTGATATCGAGAATCAACACAATGTCGCCCTCGCTGGACATGGTTACGCCCGCCACGCCTTTGGGGCGGAAGGTGTCCAGCGATTTGATCACCACATCGTCGTGACCGGCAAAATCATCGGCAGAGAGAATGAAGCTGTTGTTGCCGAACTGCATCAGCACGCCCACTTCCGGCGCAACGCTTTGCTCCCATCCGATCAATTGCGCCAGCGGCAGCACCGGCAGCACTTCGCCTCGCACCACCATGGTCGCCCTGCCGGAGACTTGTTGTAACTGGCTGGGCGTGATGGACAGGATCTCCCGCACCATGGACAGCGGCACGGCAAAAGATTGGTCGCCCAGGCGCAGAATCAGCACCGGCAGGATCGCCAGCGTGAGGGGCAGCGAAATGGTCAGCACGGTTCCCTTGCCCGGCTCGGACTGGATGTTGACGACGCCGTTAAGTTTCTGGATATTGGTTTTCACCACGTCCATGCCGACACCGCGCCCCGACACGCTGGAGATTTCATCCTTGGTCGAAAAACCCGGCAGGAAAATCAGTTCCAGGCACTGGTTTTCATCCAGCGTGTTCGCCACCTCGGTAGTAATCAGCCCCTTCTCGATCGCCTTGTTGCGGATCACTTCGGGGCGCATGCCGCGCCCGTCATCCGCGATGGTAATCAGGATGTGGTCGCCTTCCTGGCGCGCGCTCAATTCCACTATGCTTTTTTCCGGCTTGCCGGCGGCGATGCGCCCTTCGATGGTTTCCACACCGTGATCCACCGCATTGCGCACCAGATGCACCAGCGGATCGTTCAGATCCTCGATCATGGTCTTGTCCATTTCGGTTTCTTCGCCGGACAACACCAGCTCGACATCCTTGCCCAGTTGCCGCGCCAGGTCGCGCGCCAGGCGCGGGTATTTCTTGAACAAACGGCCGATCGGCTGCATGCGCGTTTTCATCACCGCATTCTGCAAATTCACCACCAGCATGTCCAATTGCGTGACGGACTGGTCGAGTTCGCGCAGGATATCCGCATCGTGGCGCCCCTGCACGATGTCGGAACGCAAATGTGTCAGGCGGTTTTTGGTCAGGCCGATTTCGCCGGAAAGATTGAGTACCTGATCGAGGCGGGCGGTGTCCACGCGTATGGTGGATTCCTTCGCTTCCTTGACCGGCACATCCCCATCGCGCCGACCGACGGTCGTGCCCGGAACATCATTGTCGCGGCGCCCGAATGCCGCCTTGGTGGATTCTTCCTCCGAAACGGCCTCGGCGATTTTTTCCGGATTGCGGGTCGCGCCCACCTTGGCGACAATGTCCGTTCCGGTCAGCGCGCTATACAACGCCTCCCAATCCACTTCGGAGGACTGGGCGCCGGGGGCCGGGGGCTGGATGCCGCCCGGCCCTTTCACCTCGGCCTTCGGTCCTGTCTTCAGCCCTGTTTTTCCGGCCAGCGCGGCCTTCAGGGCGCCGATCATCTCGGCTGGAGCCGCGCTCGGCTGGATGCTTTGCTGCAATGCGCCAAACATCCTGCGCACCTCGGCGGTCGCCGCAAAAATCACATCCATGAGTTCGGCGCTCAACACCAGCTCGCGGTTGCGCAGCTTGTCGAACAGGTTCTCGGTGAGGTGGCACAGCGTCACCAGCTCGCTTGCGTTGAGAAACCCCGCACCGCCCTTGATGGTGTGGAAGCCGCGGAATATCTCGTTGAGCAGCTTGCTGTCATCGGGATATTTTTCCAGATCCATCAGCTTGCTATCCACATCGGACAGCATCTCGGAGGCTTCCAGTAAGAAGTCGTTCAACAGTTCTTCCATGCCGGCAAAATCGCTCATTTCATTCTCCATTTCTGGGGAGTAGGGAGTGGAGCGGCACTTCGTGCCTCAGTGGAAAGTGGGAAAAACACTTCCCACTCCCCGCTTACCACTTCCCATCAAAATCCCAAGCTTTCCAGCAAATCGTCCACCTGATCCTGGCTGGTCACCACATCCGTGCGTCCGTTCGAATTGACGACAGGCCCGTTCAACAGCCCCGCGTCCCCCAGATTGGCGCCCAATTCCGCCTTGACCGAAGCCGGCGCGTTTTCCAGCAACAATGTCAGCAACTGCTGCTCCATGGTTTTCGTCACCTCGATGATTTTCTTGATGACCTGGCCGGTCAAATCCTGAAAATCCTGCGCCATCATGATTTCCATCAGGTAGGCATTGGTCACTTTGGTCTGTTTGGGCACTTCGTACAAATAAGCATGCGTCTGGGTGACCAGGTTCTTGAATTGCTCCACATCGAGTTTTTTCTCGAACAGCATCTGCCACTGGCCGGACAGACGGTGCGCCTCGACCTCCATCTTTTCCACAACCGGTTGCGCCGCCTCGGTCGCGTTCAACACCCGCTCGGCGGCCTGTTGCGTCATGTTCGCCACATAGTTCAGGCGGTCGCGCGCATCGGGAATGGATGCGGCAGCCTTTTCGATTTCCTTGTTCAGCCCCAGTTCGCGCAACGTGTCGTGCAACGTTCGCGCCATCTGGCCGATATGGTTGATCATTTTGCTCGCGTCGGCGTCAACGCCCGCGCTGGCGGCATTCGCTGCCGGCGCGGGCGGAGGGTTGTTTTCGGCGGTATTCGCCGCGACGATGCTGTCGAACAACGCTTCGAGATCATCGGGTTCCTGGATTGCAGCATTGGTAGCCATGTCATCACTCACTTTTGCATGTTTTGAAAGATTTTCTTCAACTTTTCATCCAGCGTGGCGGCGGTGAACGGCTTCACCACATAACCGCTCGCGCCCGCCTGCGCCGCCTCGATGATGTTTTCCTTCTTCGCCTCCGCCGTCACCATCAGCACCGGCAAACGCTTGAGCCTGGCGTCCGCGCGGATGGCCCGCAGCAGCTCGATGCCGGTCATGTTGGGCATGTTCCAGTCGGACACCACAAAATCGAATTCACCCGCGCGCAGCTTGGCCAGCGCATCCACCCCATCTTCCGCTTCCTGGACATTGATGAAACCCAATTCCTTGAGGAGATTGCGCACGATGCGCCGCATCGTGGAGAAATCGTCCACCACCAGAAACCTTGTACTTTCTATTCCCATGACATCCCCTAATTTGGTGAGTGGGAAACCCACTCACCACCAACCATCAAGTCAACAGCGGCCGCAGCGTTGACGACAAAACCATCGAATCGAATTTTGGCACATAGTGGTCCACGCCGACACGCCGCCCCATCGCGCGGTTCGCATCCGAAGACAACGATGAGTGCATCACCACCGGTATGCCGTCGAAGCGGTGGTCGGCCTTAATGTTCTGCGTCAGCACGTAGCCGTCCATTTCCGGCATTTCCGCATCGGTCAGGATCACCTGTATCTGGTCGTGCAGGTTGGCCTTCGCATTTTGCGCCGTATCCGCCATGGTTTTAAGCCGTTCCCACGCTTCGTGGCCATTATTTGCCTGGATGTGCTTGATGCCCATCTTGTCGAGCACCTCGGCAATTTTCCTGCGCGCCACCATCGAATCGTCGGCAAAGAAAACACACAGGTCGTGCGCCGATTCGACGCGCTCGACATTCCCTACAACCGCCTCGCCAAATGCATTCGCCAGTATCTGCTCCACATCCAGGATCGAAATCAGCGTCCCGTCCGGCAACTCGGTAATGGCCGTGATGAGCGCGCCTTTGTCGGAGAGCATCCCTTCCGTCGCGCGCACTTTGTCCCAGTCCACGCGGATGATACGGTCCACATCCTTCACCAGAAAACCCAGGACGTGATTGTTGTATTCCGCCACCATCATGGTGTGATGTCTTTCCGCCGGGTGTATCCCCATGAAGCTCGCCATATTCAGCACCGGCATCACATGCCCGCGCAGCGACACGATGCCGTCCACCCCGTTCGGCATATTCGGCGTGCGCGTGATCTTCCCGGCCTGGCAGATTTCCTTGACCTTGAACACATTGATGCCGAACTTCTCGCCGCTGCCCAGGCTGAACAACAGGATTTCCATTTTGTTGGAGCCCGCCAGATTGGTGCGCGCATCAATGTGGTTCAGCAGGCCGTCCGGGTTGTTGTCCGACATATTTTCCGTGTAACTCATTTCTCTCTCCTTGTCTGGTGGGTTGTAAGTGGTGGGCGGGTTTCACACTTCCCACCGAGACGCGAAGCGTCGGCCCACTCACCACTCACCACTCACCACTCAAGTCAACAACCGCGCCAGTGTCTGCGCCAGCTTCTGCGGCTCGAACTTCGGCACATACTCATCCACCCCAACCGTCTTGCCGAGCTGCTCGTTGGAGGCGCTGCTCAGCGATGAGTGCATCAGCACCGGTATGCCCGCAAACCGCTTGTCCGCCTTGATCTTGCGCGTCAGCATGTAGCCATCCATTTCCGGCATTTCCACATCGGTCAGTATCACCTGTAGCATATTTCTGAGAGGCACTTTCGCCGCATCCGCATAGTCCGCCATCTTGGTCAGGTCGATCCAGGCCTGGCGACCGTTGATTGCCGAAATATGCTTCACCTGCATCGCATCGAGCGTTTTTGAAATCTGGTGCCGCGCCACCGAAGAATCGTCGGCAAAAAACACCGTGCGCTCTTTGCCCAACGGTTGCACGCTCTTGAGAATCAACTCGTCGGTATCGAAACGGCTGGTTTCGGAAAGCACCTTTTCCACATCCAGCATCATCACCAGGCGACCGTCCTTCAGCTCGGTAATCGCCGTCACCAGCCCGCCCATTTCCGCGACCAGCATCTCCGGCGGGACGCGCATCGCCGACCAGTCCAGGCGCAGGATGTTATCCACCGCCTTGACCAGGAAGCCCTGGGTGCGCCCGTTATATTCGGTGACGATCATGATTTCCGCCTTGCAATCGGTCTCGATCCCCGCATACTTGGCCAGATCGATCACCGGAACCAGCGCCCCGCGCAGGCTCACCATGCCTTCCACCGATGGCGGCATTTCCGGCGCGCGGGTAATTTTCGGGATGCGCATCACCTCGCGCACCTTGAACACATTGATGCCGAAGGTCTCCTCGCGCCCGTTGCGCCTGTCCTTGCCCAGCGAGAACATCAGGATTTCCAGCTTGTTGGTTCCCGCCAGCTTGGTTCTGGCATCAATGTTTTTCAGCAAGTCCGACATTTTTTTCTCCTAAATCCGGCGGTGCGGTGGTACGCACACATCTCAAAACTCCGGGTTCTTATTGAAAAACGCAAAGCACTTTTTGATCCTGTTGCGTTTGTCTTCGTCCGCATTCACAAATTCCACACCGCACATATAGCTATCGGCTTCCTTCCGCTGCCAGAGGACACGCCCCTTGATGTGCAAAGTATTCTGGTGCTCGTACTGATCCAGGTTTTCGTTGGGCAGATAGATGGAAAGGTCAATCTGCCCGCGCTCGTCCACGGGATGGGGAAGCCTCAGGCGCAGGCCCGTCATGGAAAAATCGCTGGTTACCGCCTCTATTACCCGCCCGCCCTGGGATATTTTTACCAGCAAGCTGTTTTGCGCGCGCGGCGCGTGGCGTTTTTCATGCTGGGCGGGCGTGATAACGATCCCGTTGGTAAACGTAAAGCCGGACATGATACTGTTAAGCCTGCCCGCAACCACGCGCAAATCATCACCGATGGCGGCTGTGATATCTACCTTGGCCCCGCTTTCTTTCAAAGTTGAAAACAGCGTTTCCAGCGTGGATTGGAGCAGCCCGAACTGCTCCAGTTGATGCTGGCTCGCGCTGGAAATCCCCTGATTGGCTTGCGCGGTTTCGACCACATTTCCGACCATTTCCTCGATGGCGCTGGCGGTTTTCCCCGCTTCTTCCTGCGTGACGTTCACTTTCTGCACCACGACATCCATGGTTGCGGCCACTTGCTGCACCTTCCCGGAAAGCTTTCCGATGATATCGCTGACTTCCGTTGCCGAATTTGTGGTCCGCTCGGCAAGTTTTCTCACCTCGTCCGCCACCACCGCGAAGCCGCGGCCCTGCTCTCCGGCGCGAGCCGCTTCAATGGCGGCGTTGAGCGCGAGCAAATTTGTTTGCCCGGCGATCTCCTTGATCGTCTTGACGATGTTGTGTATCTGCTGTGCGGACTGCTCCAATTCCTGGATTTCGAGGGAAGCGCGACCGACTTGCCGGGTGGTTTCCTCCATTGAACCGATATTCTGATGCACATTCCCGATGCCTTCCCTCGCCAGGGCTTCAACCTGCCGGGAGCGACCCGCCGCTCCGGTGGCCTGCGCCTGCACATCGGAGGAAATCTGATGCAATCGCTTCATCGCGCTGATCACTTCTCCGGAGTTACTTTCCTGCTGCTGGCTGACCTCGGAAATCTCGTTTGAGATCGTGGCAACCTGATAAGACGATTGGCCCATGTTCCGGCTGCAATCTTCGATTTCCCGCATGATGTCGGAGAATCGCCCGATCAGCCCGTTGAACGCTGTCGAGGCCTGCCCGATTTCTTCCTGCCCGTACACCGTGGCGCGCGCGTTCAAGTTGCCATCCAACGACATTTGCACCATTACGCCGCGCAATTCTTTCACCGAGCGGTTGATGCCCCGGATGATCGAGAATCCCAGCGCGCCGCCCAGCGCCGCGCCGATCAGGACCAGC
>SCPW01000078.1 GCA_004298605.1 Gallionella sp. | reverse complement strand
GGCTCCGGCGCTTTTTCCGGCTCTGCCGGTTTTTTGGCAATGAGCTGCACAGTCGGCGCCGGCGGTTGTGCAGGGGAAGCTACCGTTGTCTCGATCCGCTTTTCCGGTCGAGCGGAGAAAAACCCGCTGAGGGTATTTTTTACCTGCTCGACCTGCGAAAGCAGGCCTCCCACCGCCACCACCAGCGCCGTCATTGCGGAGATCAGCCAGACGGGCCTGTTCTTCTTTGGAGCGTGCGTGACGCCGGGCGGCTCTGAAAATTTTTTGTCCGGTGGCGGCGCTGTCTCGCCGGGCAGCGCCTTTGCCAGTGCTCCGATCAGCGCCTCGGTATCGGAATCCCAGTGCCCATCGCTGATTTCGATGGCCTGCCGCCGGGCCAGCTTCAGGAGGTCTTCCGGAAGGTCTTTCTCCGCAGGCGTCGCGGCGTCCTGGATCAGGACGGGAATCACCCGAATCTCCCGGCGCAGCGCTGCGGCGGTCTCCAGGCGGATAAAATCCTCAGGGTCGTCCAGCCGCCGGTTTCCCGCAGCATCGGTGCAGGTGAGCCACTTTCGCCCGATCACGACAATCAGCGCATCGCACGAAGCAACGGCGCGGTCGATCGCCTCCACGAAATCGACACCCGGCTCGATGCCCGCCACGTCCATAAACACGCGATCCTTGCCGAACCGCTCCCGCAGCCGGTCAAAAAGCCGCCCCGCGTGCCCGGCGCTGTCTTCCCGGCGATAACTGATAAAAATGCCGCCCATTTCTTTCGTCCTTCTTGCCCGAAGCACTTTGCCGGTGCTGCGCCTGCTATACCGTTTTTTTGCCGCACCCGGTACAAAAAACATCCCCCGGATTCAGCCGGTTGCCACACTGGATGCAAAACCGTGGCCCCGTGTCGCCATCGGGGGAAACGATAGGGTCTCCCGACGTTGCCGCATCCTCCGCACCGCCCGCATCCTTGCCCCCCGCGCCCGCATCAGCCACGTTTTTTTGCAGCTTCGATATCAGCAGTTTTATCGTATCGGCGAGCCGCCCCAAATGCTGTTCGAGGGGCGGCGACAAGGCATCGAGCCAGTGCGGCGTGCTGATAAAATATTCGAGCGACTTTGACGGCATCACATCTTCAACGCGAAAGGGGATGATCGGCAGGCCCTTGTGTACGGCGCGCTCCACTTCGTTGGTAATCTGGGCGGACTTGTTGGCGTTGGAAGAAAACACCAAAACCATCAGCTTGCTTTCGCTGATCCCGTCAATGATAGATCCGCCCCAATCGGTGCCGGGAAGAATATCCCTCGGCGCTATCCAGCAGCGTATGCCGCGCGACTCCAGTGTCGCGCAGACCGCGTCCGCAATAGGTTTATCCTGTGACGAATAGCTGATGAAGACATCATGTGCCATATCGTTCTCAATAGTCCTGCAAGATCACGTAAAGCAACATCAACACGATGCCGACTCCCAGCCATAGCTTGCCGACCGCCTTCTTATCCGGGTTGGCATCACGCATATAGATAATGCCCATGACGATGCCCAACAGAG
>SCPW01000077.1 GCA_004298605.1 Gallionella sp. | reverse complement strand
CATCAAGTATACGATTGCCTACGGCGTGAATTCGGGCGACCCGCAAGCCCGTGTGGCGGTAATGCCGTCCTTTAAGGAAGCCGGCAAGCTGAGCGATGCCGAAATCAAGAAGCTGGCCGTGTATGTGTACAAGTTCGGCGGTGGACAGGCTGACGCGCCTGCCGCGCCGGTGGCGAGCGCGCCTGCAGCCGGGGACGCAGCTCCTGCGGCAAAGTGATTTTGCATGGCCGCATGTACAAGCCGCATGCGGCATCTTTAACAAAGGAGAGGGCGGATGAATAGCTTAAATAACGATATGGTACTTTGGGGCGTGATTATTTGTGTGGCGGGAGCCGCCGCAGTTGTGGGATGGTTGTTCTATGTGGTCTACAGGAACGCAACCAAAAGCGGCGACAGCCGGTAAGTTTTGTGTCCATAATGAAAAGGAGGAGGGTAAAAGCTCCTCCTTTTTTACATCTTGTAAACTGTAGGGAAAACGGATCGGGACAGCCAGGAGCGGGAATGTGAATGAGGAAGTAGAGAAAAAAGAAGCCGGTGCCGTTACGGGGATTTACCAGGAGTTTGAGCACTGGAATGTCAATAAAGGTGACAAGACCACCCATGCCAAACGCATGCCGGGCTTTTTCCGCACCATCAAAAACTATACCCAGTCGCTCTGGCTGCTGTTTTTTCTCGTCCCCTATCTGCGCTGGGACGGCAAACAGGCCATCCTGTTCGATATCGAGCATCGCCAGTTTCGTTTTTTCAACCTGACGGTGCTCCCGCAGGATATCTGGATGCTGTCGCTGTTGTTGCTGTTGCTGGCGATGGTGCTGTTTGCCGTGACTTCGGTGGCGTCGCGGGTGTGGTGCGGTTTTTTCTGCTTCCAGACCGCATGGACGGACTGGTTCACCTGGATAGAAGACAAAATCGAGGGCGCCCCTCACGCGCGCCGCAAGCTGGATGCGGCGCCCTGGAATCTGGAAAAAATCCGCAAGAAGGCCATCAAGCATTTCATCTGGATGGCGATTTCCCTGCTTACCGGCATCAGCTTTTCCATCTGGTTCGTGGATGCCTACGACTATTGGAACGAGCTGGTGCATTTTCAACTGCCCATGGTCGGTTGGGTGACGCTGATTACATTCTTTTTTGGCACTTACCTCCTGGCCGGAATGTTGCGCGAGCAGGTATGCATGTGGATGTGCCCCTACTCGCGCATCCAAGGCGTGATGAGCGATACGCAAACGATCATGCCGACCTACGATTTCAGGCGCGGCGAGCCGCGCGGCAAGCTGCACCGCAAAGCGGAAACCGGGGGCGGGGCGGCGCAGGGCGATTGCATCGACTGTTTCCAGTGCGTGCAGGTCTGCCCGACCGGGGTGGATATCCGCGATGGGCAGCAATTGGGCTGCATCACCTGCGGCCTCTGCCTGGATGCATGCGATTCCATTATGGACAAGATAGGCAGGCCGCGCGGGTTGATACGCTATGCTTCATGGGACGAGATAGAAGGCAAGCCCGTCAAAAAAAT
>SCPW01000076.1 GCA_004298605.1 Gallionella sp. | reverse complement strand
GCCAGTGCGGCGGCAATGGCACGATGTTCGGCCAGTGCCACCCATGCCCCCTGTGACCAGTGGTCTAGGCCGGAATCCTGCCCTTTTAATCGCGCCTGAAAACGGTCAGCGTATTTGCCCAAATCATGCAGCAGGCCAGCCAGCGCAGCTTCATCACCCCACGAGGTGTTAGCGGCAAATTTCGTAGCGAGCCGACTCACGCACAGGAGATGTTCAGCCAGAGGATGCCAATCCTCATTCGCATTAGCGCTATGCGCATAAATCAAGATAGTTCTCCCCCTTCAACCAACGCCTCAATCTCGGCAACAGTAACAAACGGTTTTTTCCTCAGAACATCGGCAGCGAATGCCAACGCGGCCAGCACATCTTCCTGCGTAATGTGGGGATAGGCTCCAACAACTTTTTCAACGCTCCAGCCGGTGGCCATGCAATCCAGTATCAATTCGACAGAAATACGGGTGTCCGCAATGATTGGCTTCCCGGCCAAGATTTCCGGGTTCGTGGCAATTCATTTTTCCCAGCGACAGTTCATGTTCACACCCTCCATCTCACCCCAACTTTCATCCTCTCCCAAAGCTTGCTTTGGGTAGTGTTTAAACTGAGCTTGTCACTTATTAATCAGGTTCGCATACTACTCCACGCAGTAGCTCATCAGATGAGCTACTGCAATTGTTATTTCACTTGGAAACATACCGCCCATGCGCGCGACGCAATTCATCGGCAACGCGCTTGCGCAGGGCTTGAGGGGAAATAACTTCGACGTCGCCGCCGTATTTGAGGATATCCATGAGCAGCTCGCGGTCGTCGCTGTAGGGGATTTCGAGGAGGTAGTTGCCGTCTTTGTCGAAGCTGGACTTTTGGTTCGGGTGCCAGTTTTCGGCGGATACCCAGCGCGCTCTTTCGGGGGTGAATTTTAGTTTGGCCCATGCGGTGCGTTTGCCGGAGAAGATGCCGTAGCTGCTGCCCAGCACTTCATCCAGTTTTTTGTCGGCCACGTTTTTGGCCGGTTTTTCCAGCATGGCGGCTTGCCGGATCGCGTCTGCCGCGAAGCAGCGCAGTTCACAGCGCAGGTGGCACCAGGCGTCCAGATACCAGTTGTCGCGGTAGTAGACCAGCCGCAAGGGGGATATTTCGCGCTCTGTGGTTTCATCGCGCTGGCGGTTGTAGTGATGGATGATGAGGCGTTTGCGCTTGACCAGCGCGGAGCCGAGTAGCTCAAAATGCTGATAGTTGATGTTGCGCGCGGCCATGCCCAGGATGCGCACCCGGTGTTGTATTTCATCGGCGGAATAATCGCCCTCGCCCAACAGGGCTTGCAGCCTTGCCAGCAGGGGTTGGATGTGCGGCGCGAGGATGCCGGGCTGGAGCGTGGAGAGCAAATGCTGCATGGTCAGCAGCGCGTGGATTTCTGAAGCGTTGAACCACAGGCCGGGCAGGCTGTAGTGCTTCGTTGCTGCCGCGTCTTCGTAGAACCGGTAACCGCGCCGCGCCCTGTCCCATGTAATCGGGGCGTTAAGCCGATCCTTCATATAATCCAGATCGCGCTTCAATGTCGCCAGCGAAATCTCCAGCTCCTCCAGAAAAATCGCCGTCGGAACGACACGCCGCCCGTGCAGCAACTGGTCGATTTTGTAAAGGCGGGCGGTGCGATCCATGCGGCGATTGTACCCTCGGCGAGTTGGTGCGCGACAAAAATTGGCCGCACGGAAATTAGCCGGCTGCCTGCTACATGACGCGCTCAAGCAACCATCAAAGGCTGCAACAGAACTGAACATAGAAGCGGCACTCACATCAACCCCGCTTCTGGAGGGCCAGTATCACGGCCTGTTAATTGTGATGCATGATGGTGGCCAATCGCCGCGCTGGGAGATGCTAAACTCGCTGTTATGAAAAGCATACATCTGGTTATCACCGATTTATTCCTGCCGGAAGATTTTGCCGCCGAGGCCTGTGCGGG
>SCPW01000001.1 GCA_004298605.1 Gallionella sp. | reverse complement strand
ACCATGGAAAAATAAATGGTGTTTATCTGTGCAGCAACATTTCAAGGACAAACTTGCTGCCCAGATAGGCCAGCAGGAGAAATGCGAAGCCGCTCACGGTCCAGCGCACCGCAATGCGTCCGCGCCAGCCGTAGACGTGGTGTCCCCACAGCAACACGGCGAACACGCCCCAGGAAACAAAGCCGAACAACACTTTGTGGTTGAACTGCCACGCCTTGCCGAATATTTCTTCGGAAAACACCACGCCGGATGCCAGCGTCAGCGTCAGCAGCACGAAGCCGATGCCTATCATGCGGAACAGCAGGGATTCCATGGTCAGCAGCGGTGGGAGGCTTTGCAGGATGCGCGGCAGTGTGGCGTGATGCAGGCGTTTTTCCACTTGCGAGATCAGCACCGCGTGCAGCATGGCAATGGTGAATAAGCTGTAGGCCAGCATTGCGGCAGTGATGTGCGCCTTGAAGGCGAGCAAGCCGGTATTCGCCAGTTGGTGCGCGGAGGGGAAAAGCTCCGGCAACAGCACCACGGCAGCCGCCGAGGGCAATACCAGCGCCTGCAACCCGCCGATGGGATAAAAGAAGCGCGCGAGCCAATACACCAGCAAGGTCAGCCAGAAGATCAACGAAATCGCATTCAGCACGCCCAGGTTAAAGCCGCCGTTGGCGAAAATATCCTGAACGAGCAAATAGCCGTGCAACGCCAGCGGGGCCAGCACGATATGACCGACTGCCCCACGGCTCAACACATCGCCCTCGCCGCGCGCCTGCGCCCGCCAGAAATAGCCCGCGAGTACGCCGTAAGCGGCAAAGGCAATCAGTGACAGGAGAAGATTAGGCATTTTTGTTCAGGATGTTTTAGACTCCGCGAATTCTACACCATCCGTAATCGCCACCAACAGGAACACGCCCATGCTGGAAAATCTGACGCAACGCCTATCGGGCGTCATCAAAAATTTGCGCGGCCAGGCGCGCCTCACCGAAAGCAATATTCAGGACGCTTTGCGCGAAGTGCGCATGGCGCTGCTCGAAGCCGACGTCGCGCTGCCCGTCGTCAAGGAATTTATCACCCAGGTCAAACAGGCCGCGCTCGGGCAGGAAGTCATCGGCAACCTGAATCCCGGGCAAGCGCTGATCGGCGTGGTACACCGCGAACTGACCAGGCTGATGGGCGAGCACAACGATGCGCTCAATCTCGCCACGACGCCGCCCGCCGTGATTCTGATGGCCGGTTTGCAGGGCGCGGGTAAAACCACCACCAGCGGCAAGCTGGCCAAACTGTTGCGCGACCAGCAAAAGAAAAAGGTGCTGCTGGTCAGTTGCGACGTGTATCGCCCCGCCGCGATCGAGCAATTGCGGGTGCTGGCGCAGCAACTGGAAATCGACTTCTTCGCCTCCGACATCAGCCAGAAACCGCAGGCCATCGCGCTGGCCGCGCTGGACTTCGCGCGCCGGCATTACCACGACGTGTTGATCGTGGACACCGCCGGGCGGCTCGCCATCGACGCCGCGATGATGGCGGAAATCCAGCAATTGCATGGCGCGCTCAAGCCGGTCGAGACTTTGTTCGTGGTGGATGCGATGACCGGCCAGGACGCGGTCAACACCGCCAAGGCATTCGGCGAAACGCTGCCGCTGACCGGCGTGGTGCTCACCAAACTGGACGGCGATGCGCGCGGCGGCGCGGCGCTGTCGGTGCGCCACATCACCGGCAAGCCGATCAAATTTGTCGGCGTGAGCGAAAAGCCCGGCGGCCTCGAAGCCTTCCACCCGGAACGCATGGCCTCGCGCGTGCTCGGCATGGGCGACGTGCTGTCGCTGATCGAAGAAGCGCAGCGCGGCGTCGATCACGCGGAAGCCGAAAAACTCGCCAAGAAAGTGAAGAGCGGCCAAGGTTTCGACCTCAACGATTTCAAAATGCAGATCGTGCAGATGCGCAAGATGGGCGGCATGTCCGCGCTGATGGACAAGCTGCCCGCGCAACTCAGCCAGGCAGCGGCCGGCGCCAAGGTGGATGACAAACAGATCAGCCGC
Source organism: Gallionella sp. (assembly GCA_004298605.1). Lineage (GTDB taxonomy): Bacteria > Pseudomonadota > Gammaproteobacteria > Burkholderiales > Gallionellaceae > Gallionella. Next base: position 2,271 of record SCPW01000001.1, on the reverse strand, counting down.
ATCGAAGGCATCATCAACTCGATGACACCGCAGGAGCGCAGCAAACCCGAGCTCATCAAAGCCTCGCGCAAACGCCGCATCGCCATGGGCGCGGGCGTGCAGGTGATGCACGTCAACCAGTTGCTCAGCCAGTTCGAACAAACCCAGAAAATGATGAAAATGTTCGGCAAAGGCGGCGGTATGGCCAAGCTGATGCGCGGCATGGCGGGGAAATTTCCCGGCATGCGCTAGCTTTAGAAAATACCCTATGACCATCAAAGCCATTATTTTTGACGTGGACGGAACCCTCGCCGACACCGAAGACGGACACCGGAAATCGTTCAACAAGGCCTTTGCAGAATGCGGGCTGGACTGGTGCTGGGATGTTGCGCTCTATGACAAGCTGCTCAAAGTGACCGGCGGAAAAGAGCGCATCAAATATTTCGTCGAAAGCTTCTTGACCGGCTTCACCAAGCCGGAAGATTTTGAAGCATTCGTCAAGCACCTGCACAAGGTCAAAACCGCGCATTACACCGCCATGTTGCGCGAGGGGCATATCCCGTTGCGCCCCGGCATCAAACAGCTCATCCGCGATGCGCATGAAGCTGGTATCACGCTCGCCATCGCGACCACCACCACGCCGGAAAATGTTTCCGCGCTGCTGGAAATGGGGCTGGGGAAAAACTGGGCGGATTTTTTTGCCGCCAACGGCTGCGGCGACATCGTGCCGCACAAAAAACCCGCGCCGGATATTTATTTCTGGGTGCTGGAAAAAATGCGCCTGCCCGCCGCCGACTGCATCGCGCTGGAAGATTCCGAAAACGGCCTGCGCTCCAGTATCGCGGCAGGAATCAAAACCTTCGTTACGACCAACCACTACACGCGCAACCAGGATTTCACCGGCGCGGCGGCAGTGTTTGATGACCTGAGCAATTTGGGGGATTTCTACCGTGCAACCGGAGTGCCGCTTCCCGGCAAATAGGTTTATGGAGTTGGAATTTTTAAAAACCTGGATACGCAAGTCGATATGTGCGGCGATAACTATAACCAACTGAATCTATTCAATTAAATTGCCGGACGCTAATGCTTTGAAATAGAATGCGCATCTGACAATGCCACGCCTAAGAAAACCAGCGCAGCACAGCGGCAGAACTTAAAGCCAAGGCGCCCAGGCCAAACAAGACAAGCCAGGCATGTCGCCCGGATGTCTCCGGAAGATGAAAGAAAATTTGCCGCGCCGCCAGGATAAAGCCGAGCGCCGCGCAGGACATTTTCACGAATAGCGCGGCCATGGCAACACCGTGAATATCCGGAAATTTCCCGTAATAGTAAAAGCTGATAGCGCCGAAAGTGGCCCCGCTTGCCGCCTGTGCCGCCCAGCCGGCAAGCACTATCCGGGCAAGCCCGCGTTGCGCGGCAGCTTCGCGCCACGCAAGCGCGCACGCCGCGCCGCCCACCACCGCCACCGCGCCGAAGTTATGGACAATCTGGGTGGCGGCGTAGCCGAGATTCTGGCCGCCCACCTCTATTCCACCATGAGCTTGACGCAGCGTTCCACGCCGATCGGCGTGTGATTCTTGTTGACTATTTTGACGCAAATTTCACGGTTGCCGCGCGCCAGGGGATCGAGGGTGTAAGTGCCCCTCCTCTGGCGCAGCAAAGCCACTTGCCTGCCATCCACGTAAACGTGGACATGATCGCCATCGCCGCCGAGAGCGGCATCATAGGCAATTTTGTTTTGCGCCTTGGCATCGAGCCTGGCGCCATCTGCGGGTGAGGTGATATCGACTTCGGCCCCGGCGGCCAAAGCCACCGGTTCGGCAAAGCTTGCGAGCACGAGAAGTAGCATAGGCAGGTTTTGCATGATTTCCTCCTTCAACGTGATGGGAAAACACAGTCATACCATAGCTGTGAAGCGCAATAGCGATAGACGCATATTGTGTTTCGGATGCTAGCACTCCTCGGTTCAGGATTGCCAATTTTGGCGGCATAATATTGAAAAATAAGGAAAACCCCTAATGGATGCCATTGAAAGAAAGCTTGGTTTTAACGTACTCGCGCTCCTGGCGGGCAAGCCGGCTTCAAACGATCAAGCCGCACATCAACCGGGGCGGCTGCCCAGCATGATAAAATCCGCGCTCATTTTTCAAGCAACACACCATGACCCGCAACAACCACCCGATAGAGCGACTCATCCAGCAGCGCATCCTGATTCTGGACGGCGCGATGGGCACGATGATCCAGCGTTACAAGTTGGCCGAAGAACATTATCGGGGCATTGCGCTGTACGGC
>SCPW01000075.1 GCA_004298605.1 Gallionella sp. | reverse complement strand
TGCCCCGCCATAAATAATGCGGTACAAAAGGTTAGGAGAGCTAGTTTATTTACATGACCCATTTTTATTCCTAAGCGCCGATTATTCATGTGCCCACGACCTTGGTTGTCTGCCGGTATAGTCATACAAATACAGGATGACTTTCCATATCTCGTCCTCGGTCAGGAAATTTTGCCAGACAGGCATGGATGAAATCCACGGGGCGGCTTCTGCAGGCAGACCCGGGCCGCCGGTGGCGATGCGCCAGAACAGAAAGGATTCCTGCAATTGTGCGATTGTGCCCACATCCTGGAAGTTGAGGGGGGTGGGGTTCAGGCCCGATGCATAAGGCCCCTTGCCATCCAGTTTGTCACCGTGGCAGTACTGGCAGTTTTTGATGTAAACATCGCCGCCCGCCTTGACCAATTCGCGGAATTTTGCCGGGTCATCCTTCTGGAATTTACGGTAGGGATTCTCCAGGGTCGTGAGGTTGTAGCTCTTGCCAAATGCCTTGAACTTGGATGGCGGCGCGGGGTGGATGGTGCGCAGTTCCATCGGCGCTTCGAAACTGGGCAACATGCTTGTATATGTATAGTACCCGGCCAGCAGAGGAACAATCACAAACACCACATTGCGCAGCATTTTTTTGGATGGATCCTCGACCAAAGCCTTGATGGGGCCTACCAGTTCCTGAGTGCCTTCCTCGGTGAAGGTGAACACCATAACCACACCGGATACCACAAAAACCATATACATGGTGAGCAGGCTTTTGGGGATCAACTGACCCAGCAACACATCGAACACCAGTATGAAGCTGAAATACACTCCAAGCACTACGAGTGCGAGCTGTAACAAACGGGGTATGAGTCTTTTCTGTGCCATGGTCATTTCAATCCTGCCAAGTAATTCACCAGCATCTCAAGCTCCTTCGCTTTCAATTGCTCACCGTATGTCTTGGGCATCATGCCCGCCGTAAATCCTTTTGGAACGACCGCGTCGGGGTCGAGTATCGCCTGCCGCAAATATTCTTTGTTCCGCGTTGCGCCGATCTTGGCAAGGCTCGGCCCCAGTGCGCCGCTCTGACCCGCAACAATATGGCAGGCCCCACAGGTATATTTGGCGATGATTTCCTCGGGCGTTTTCAGCGGCGCAGCTTCCTCCGCCTTGGGCGCTTCTGCTCCTGCGGCAGGCATGGCAGGAATGGCGACAGTCACTTCGGCTCCTCCCGAATCCTGCAGGTAGGCGATAACGGCCGCAATTTCAGCTTCGGAAAGTCCGATGCCGCCACCAGAGACGTCAGGCATGGGGCTTTCGGTATCGTTGCTTCCTGCCTTGCCAAACCCGGAAACCACAAAAGCCGATGGCTTAAGCAATGACTCGCGCAGATATTCCTCCACCGTTTTTGCCGTGCCTTTGTATCTGGAACTCTTTATATTTTCTGGCGCGGCTGTGCCAATTTTATCGAGCATCGGCGCACGACCCATCGCATTGTGGCAAAGCGTACAGGTCCCTTTCCCGTTATAAATTTTTCCGCCCAACGCGATGAACTGCTCCATGGTCATGGCGCCAAGATCCAGCTTTTCCTCGACGGGCGGCGGCGCAGGTTTTATCTGCGGGATGCCGAAATTTGAATATCCCCAAAACGCACCGACCATCAACACACTGAAGATGGCAACCTTGATAAAGTTGATCATGCTTGCTCCTTCCAATAACCTTTGGCAACAGCATGTCGGCTACTAATTGTGCTCAACCAGAAGACAAAAATGACCATGGCCATGAACAGGATTGTCCCAGTCGATACGACGCTGGCCGCGTAGCCTAAATCCGGCGTATAGGCATCGGGGGAGCTATCACGGACTACATTGGACACATGCCAGTGCTGGCGAATACCGGAACGGACGTAACCCATCAGCCCCATGAGCCACGTGAAGGACACGGCCAACAGGAACAGCGCGTATTGCGACCGGTTGGGCATACGCCCCC
>SCPW01000074.1 GCA_004298605.1 Gallionella sp. | reverse complement strand
CAAGGGCGGAAAGGTATTCGCCCAGCGGCTGCGGCTCGAAACGGTTGGCCTTGAATTCCAGCCACTCGGATTCATGCGGCTCGGCGCGCAATCTGTCCAGCAGGGCGGTGAGTTCTTGGGTATTCATGCGTTAACCTGTAGTCGCGCCTGTAGTCGCGCGCGGTGAGCGCGACAGAAAAAACTGCCCATTGTAGCCGTGCGCGTTGAGCGCGGCGGAAAGCCGCTGTCAGCGCCAGCGGCTACAACATCAACGGCTACAACATCAACGGCTACAACTCCAGCTATCCGCTGGCCGGTCACGCATTCGTGGATCAGCGCGGCGCGGTATTCGGTGAGCAATTCCAATTGGCGGGCGTAGGCGGCGTGAAGGGCATCGAACTTTGCGCTTTCCACTTGGATGAATTCAAGAATTTCGCGCTGTTCTTCGAGCGGAGGAAGAGGCGCACGCTGGTTCTTGACGAGAGTTCCTGTAATTAGCGGCTGGGCATTATGGTTCGCGAGACGGTTCATATTCAAGACGGTCAGAAGCCGCCATAGAAACTCTAATGAGTATCCGCGCACATCGAAAACCATTAGCGCGTTGTCCGTAATCCACGCAGGCGGCGGCACGAAATGTACGTTGCCGCAAAGCGCGCCGACGCGCCCTATTGCAAGAATTGGTGATGATACGTTCGATTTCGCCGTGAAGCCCATCACGCCATTTCCGCCAATCGCGGGGATATTGGAGATGCCGTCAGGTTCAATCAACAGGGCTTCTGTAAGAGCAGAATCCCCGCTTGCGATTTGCATCTGCCACTTCAGAACCGCCACTTTCCAATGCGCCGGAATCTCGCCCAGCCACGGCAGGCCGGAGTCTTTCATCGGGGCATTGGGGTTGAGGCCACGGTTGACGGCTTGCTGGATCAGTGCCGCCCGCTGCTCTTTGAGCAAATCCATCTGCCGCCGCCGCATGTCCATCAGCCGGTCGATCTTCGCCGTCTGCTTGTCCAGATAGGCGGAGATTCGTTTTTGTTCGAATGAAGGCGGCACACACAGGGAAAGATTGAGTACGCCACCAGGGTTTGCACGAGGCATTTTTGCGCCATCCGTCATGCCGGAGACACGCTTGATAAACTCATCCGAAAGCAAAGAATAAGCGAGAAACTGGCGGTTGTTGTTATTTGCTGGTTCAAACACCATCATTTCTGTTGAAGCTACACCCCCAAAGTCAGGAGTTGCCACTTTGGCAAGATACGGGCGAAGCTTCCCAAATAAAACCGAATGTTTATCGAAGGCTACGACAGAGCTGTCTACTTGTTCCTGTTCGGTATCAAGGAGAAGCTTTCCTGTGCCAGGCTCGATATTTTCTAATCCAAGATAACGCATCCCTTTAGGGCGTGAGGGCAGTATTTTTCGAACTGATGGTGCGAAAAACTTGAGCCGAATTTTTTGCCAACCCGTGCTCATCCCGCCACAATCTCCCGCAACAGATTTTCCGTTTCTTCATCCAACGCCAGCAGTTCTGCGGCAATTTCTTCGGTGGTGCGCAGCGGGGTGTATTCGTAGAAGTATTTGGTGAAGCTGATTTCGTAGCCCACCTTGTCCTTGCTTCTATCCATCCACGCATCGGGTACATGGGGTAACACTTCGCGGGCGAAGTAGGCGTCGATGTCATCCTTCAGCGGTACGTTCTCGAAATCGCGCAGGTCGCTGTCCGGCACTGGCTTGCCATCGGCATCCAGCACCGGTTCGGCGGTTTCATCGCGTTCGCCTAAAACCGCGCGGATCACCTTCACCAGTCCGGCAGCGGGCTTCCCACTGTAGCCGTGCGCGCTGAGCGCGGCAAAAAATGCAGCATCGCCGTTCCACGGGGCTTGTTTCGCCAGCTTTTCCAGCACGGTGGCGAGTTCTTGCGCGCGATCATCCTTGAGTTTGAGTACGGTGGCGTCGAGTTGCAGGCGTTGGCGTTGCGCTTCGGTCAGGTCAAAGCGCAGGCGCAGCGGGCGCTCCACACAGACTTTGGTATAGCCAAAATCGGTGGTGTCGAAAATCTTGCTGACCTTGCTCTCTTCAAACGCCTCGTAAATGCCGAGGATGGCGGCGGATTGGTCTTCGCTGATTTCCACGCGCTTCTTGCCGAGGTTGCGCCGCAGCAGGGTGTAATAGTCTGCACTGGTGGCATTGATGAGCTGTACCTTGTTGCGCCGCGTGGCTGGCTTCTTGTTGTTGATGAGCCAGATGTAGGTGGCGATGCCGGTGTTGTAAAACAAATCATTCGGCAATGCGACGATGGCATCAAGCCAGTCATTTTCTAGCAGGTGTTTGCGGATGTTGCTGGGGCCTCTGCCCGCATCGCCGTTGAACAGCGGCGAGCCGTTGAAGATGAGTGCGATCTTGGAACCCTGGGGCGCCATCTTGCTGAGTTTGTGCAGCAGGAACAACATCGCACCATCACCCACATCGGGCAGGCCGGGGGCGTAGCGTCCCGCCGCTCCCTTTTCGTGTTCCGCTTCGATCTCTTCGCGGATGTTTTTCCAGTCCTTGCCGAAGGGCGGATTGGAAAGCATGTAGTTGAATTGCTTGCCGGGCAGCAGATCGTGGCTGAGGGTGTTTTCGCGCTTGATGTTTTCCGGGTCTTCGCCCTTCATCAGCATGTCGGCCTTGGCGATAGCGTAGGTCTTTTCGTTCAATTCCTGGCCGTAGAGGTACACCTCCAGCGCCGGGTTGATGCCGCCCAGCAAATGCTCCTTGGCGATGGTCAACATGCCGCCCGTGCCGCAGGCGGGGTCATAGATGCCGACCAGGCTTTCCTTGGCGAGCTTGGCGCGGTCTGGCTCGAACATGAGCTTGACCATCAGCCGGATGATGTCGCGCGGGGTGTAAAACTGCCCGGCGGCTTCGTTGCTGGCTTCCTTGAACTTGCGGATCAGGTATTCAAAAATAGTGCCCATGCCGTGGTTGTCCACGTTTTCAAGCGAGAGGTCGGCTTCGGAAAACGCCTGAGTGATTTTGAGAATGAGCCGCTTGCGCGTGAGCGTTTCGTAAATCGGCGACAAGCCCTTTTCCTCACCGCCGGAGAAGTTGTAGAGGATGTCCTTCACGTTGGTCGAGAATCCCGCAAGGTAGGCAGAGAAATTCGGCATGATGTCGGCGGGGCGGCGGATCAGTTCTTCGAGTGAGTATTCGGAAGTGTTGTAGAACTTTTGCCCGGCGGCCTTCATCAACAGCGCATCGCGGGTCTGTTCGGGTGTGGTTTTGTATTTCACCGCCGCATCACGCACCGCCTGCCGGGTGGGTTGCAACACGCAATCCAGGCGCCGCAGCAAGGTGAACGGCAGAATCACATCCTCGTAATCCTTGGCGTCGTAGTCGTCTTTGATGAGGTCAGCGATCTTCCAAAGGAACTCGGCGATTTCGGAATGGCTTTGCATGGGTTTGTTTATTATTTTTATATTGGCAGGCGTTGGGAGTTGTGCTGCGGTTTTAAAGCGTTTCGCGCTGCCGCTTTTTCAGCTTGGCTCGAATCCGGGTTTGTTTGAGTTGCGACAGATATTCGACGAACACCTTGCCGCGCAAATGATCTATTTCATGTTGGATGCACACCGCCAGAAAGCCATCCGCCTCCAGCGTGAACGGCTCGCCTTTTTCGTCGAGGGCGCGCACTGTCACCTTTTCCGCACGGCGCACCTTTTCATAAATGCCCGGCACCGACAGACAGCCTTCCTCGCATTCTTCTTCACCGCTGCTGGCGATGACTTCAGGGTTGATAAATACTTTTAATTGGTTGTGTGCCTCGGAAACGTCTACCACGATGATCTGTTCATGCACATCCACTTGTGTTGCCGCCAGACCCACCCCGGGTGCGGAGTACATGGTTTCCGCCATGTTGCGCACCAGCTTGCGGGTCGCTTCGTTGACGCGTTCTACCTTTCCGGCGACTTTGTGCAGACGCTCATCGGGGTACTGCAAAATTTTCAGGATGGCCATGCGCGCCCCATAAATGCTTGCTAATTTATATGACTGGATGCAGAATTTGGCGCGACGCAGCAGCTTTGCGTGCCCTTTATATCGACTCTGCCGGAGTTTTCCATGCGCAAGATTATATCGCTGATTTGCATTCTGTTGCCTGCTTTGGCCCTTGCGGCACAGCCTGAAGCCGGCCCCGATATCCGCAACAATGCGCCCGACCGGCACATTGTCGTCAAGGGCGACACGCTGTGGGACATTTCCGGAAAATTCTTCAAAGACCCGTGGAAATGGCCGTATATCTGGGGCATGAACAAGGACACCATCAAAGACCCACACTGGATTTACCCGGGTGATGTCATCATCCTGGACCGCGCGAGCGGCACGCTGCGTATCGGCCAGGCAAGCGCGGGCAATGTCGTCAAGCTTTCCCCCAGGGTGCGCGAAAGCCAGAGCGTCCAGGATGCCATCCCGAGCATTCCGGCCAATGCCATCGCGCCGTTCCTGAGCCAGCCGCTGATTATCGGGGAAGGCGCGCTGAAAGATGCGCCGGTGCTGGTCGGCGCACGCGAAGGCCACGTGATACTCGGTGCGGGCGATACCGGTTTCGTAAAGGGGCTGCCCTCGGATAAAGGCAACAGATGGCAGATTTATCGCCCGGGCAAAACGCTGGTCGATCCGGACTCCAAAGAAGTGCTGGGTATCGAGGCCGTTTATCTGGGCAACGCCGAAGCGACCGGATTTGCGGATGTCAGCACTGTCCTGATCACGCATTCCGCGCAGGAAATTATTAAAGGCGACCGCCTGGTGGCGCCTTCCGGCGAGGCGGTCAGCACTTACCTGCCGCGCGCGCCCGAAACCCGTATCGACGCCAGCGTGATCTCGATTTACGGAGGTGTTTCGCAGGCCGGCCAAAGTGCCATTGTTGCCCTCAACAAGGGTGCGCGCGACGGTTTGCAGAACGGCCACGTGCTGGCTTTGCATAACAAGGGCAACACGGTGAAGCACGAAGGTGAAAAAATTACGCTGCCGAACGAACGCTATGGCTTGCTGTTCGTATTCCGCGTGTTTGATAAAGTCTCTTACGCGCTGGTGATGCAAACCCGTTTGCCGGTGCAGTTGTCCGACCGCGTGTCCACTCCTTAAGAATCCTTAGGGCTCGTAAATGAACAACATGGGCTTACGCTGGGGTCGCTTTGGGCGCAGGCCAAGGCGCGAGACGCGCGGTTGTGCCATTCACAACAAGCGGCTCGCAACACCGGGATGCGCCCAAAGCGACCCCAGCCCGGAGGGTTGCAGCGTATTCGGGCGATTGCGGCGTTGCGAAGTTTGCGAATGGAGCGACCATTCGCTGCGCTTCGCGCCTTGCACTCATCCCGAATACGTTGCAACGTAAGCCCATGTTGTTCATTTACGAGCCCTTGGAACGTGACTTTTGATGCCTCGCTTAAAGCCTGGCTGGCGCTCGGCCTGATACGCGGTCTGGGCGGCGAGAGCGCGCGCCGCCTGTTGAAGGAATTCGGTTCGCCCGAAGCAGTTTTCGCGGCGCCCGTCAGCTCGCTCAAATCGACCGTCAAAACGGAGGTCGCCGCAGAAATCTGCAAAGGCGTTGATGGCGGCCTTCTCGCACCCGCGCTGGCCTGGCTGGAAGACAGCAACAACCACATCGTCACGCTCGCCGACAGCGATTACCCGCAAGCCCTGCTGAACATTCCGGATCCGCCGTTGCTGCTGTACGTGAAAGGCCGGCCAGATTTGCTCAACCGCCCCGCGCTGGGCGTTGTCGGCAGCCGCAACGCCACCCCGCAGGGCGCCGGCAACGCCGAGGCGTTTGCGAAAACATTGAGCGGCGCGGGGTTGTGCGTCATCAGCGGGCTGGCGCACGGCATTGACGCTGCCGCCCATCGCGGCGCATTGCGCGGGCCGGGCGGCAGTATTGCCGTCGTCGGCACCGGCCTGGATAAAGTCTATCCCGCCGCCAACCGCGATCTCGCGCACCAACTCGCGCAACAGGGCGCACTGGTTTCCGAATTTCCGCTCGGCACGCCGCCGCTGGCCGCCAACTTTCCGCGCCGCAACCGCATCATCAGCGGCATGAGCCTCGGCTGCCTGGTGGTGGAAGCCTCGCTGCAAAGCGGCTCGCTGATTACCGCGCGGCTGGCCATGGAGCAGGGCCGGGACGTATTCGCCATCCCCGGCTCGATACATGCGCCGCAAAGCAAGGGTTGCCACGCGTTGCTCAAGCAAGGCGCAAAGCTGGTCGAGGCCGCGCAGGATATTCTGGAGGAGTTGGGCGGCCTGGTTGCGGCGCCCGCGCGCGCCCCGGATTTACCGGCGCCCTGCCCGGCCCTGCTCGAACAACTCGGTTTTGATCCGGTTAATGCGGAGGCGCTCAGCATGCGCTGCGGCTTGACGATAGCCGAGCTATCCGCCATGCTGTTGGCGCTTGAGCTGGAAGGCCGCATCAGTGCGCTGCCCGGCGGCATGTACCAACGAATCCATTAAATTACCGCATAAACCATGTTTGAAATCCTGATGTACCTGTTTGAAAGTTACTTTGACGCGGGCAGTTATCCGGCTGTGGACAAGCTGTCGCGCAAACTCTCCGCAGCCGGCTTTGAAGGCGACGAAATCAGCGAGGCGTTGACTTGGCTGTCCGCGCTGCAACAGCAGGATACCGATAGCTACCCCGCCAGCCTCGAACATGTCGGCCTGCGGCATTTTGCCGATCTGGAGATGCGGCGCGTCGGCTATGAAGCACGCCAATTCCTGTTGTTCGCCGAGCAGCAGCATATGATTTCCACTGTCGAGCGCGAGATGGTTATCGACCGCGCCGTCGCATTGCAGCAGGAAAATCTCGGGCTGGACAAATTGAAAATGATCATGCTGATGGTGTTGTGGAGCCGCCACCAGGATATTGATCCGCTGCTGGTCGAAGAATTGCTGACCCCGCTACATTTTGCGCAACTACATTGAACCTTTAATACCACGCATGGCAACCAATCTCCTGATCGTCGAATCTCCGGCAAAAGCCAAAACACTCAACAAATATCTGGGCAAGGATTTCGAGGTGCTCGCCTCGTACGGGCATGTGCGCGACCTGGTCCCCAAGACCGGCGCGGTCGATACCGACAACAACTTTGCCATGCAGTACGAAACCATCGCGCGCAACAGCAAACACGTCGACGCCATCGCGAAAGCCGCAGCCCTCGCCGACAACATTCTGCTGGCGCCCGATCCCGACCGGGAAGGGGAGGCGATCGCCTGGCATATTTCCGAATTGCTCAAAGCCAAACGCGGCCTGAAAAACAAAAAAATGCAGCGCGTGGTGTTCTATGAAATCACCCAGTCTGCGGTGCGCGAAGCGGTCGCCCACCCCCGCGAAATCTCGATGCCGCTGGTGAATGCGCAACAGGCGCGGCGCGCGCTGGACTATCTGGTCGGCTTCAATTTGTCGCCGCTGCTGTGGCGCAAGATACGCCCCGGGCTTTCGGCGGGGCGCGTGCAGAGCCCGGCGCTGCGGATGATCGTCGAGCGCGAGCTGGAGATCGAGGCGTTCAAAAGCCAGGAATACTGGACCGTGCATCTGGACAGCCACAAAGACCATCTGCCGTTTTCCGCCAAGCTGTTCCAATACCAGGGCAAAAAACTGGAGCAACTCAGCATCACCAGCCAAGCCGAATATGACGCAATTTTTGCCAAACTCAACGATGCCAAGCTGCCACCCAAGGTCGTTCGTGTCGAAAAAAAGGCCAAGCAGCGCTATGCAGCAGCACCATTCACCACTTCCACGCTGCAACAGGAAGCGGTGCGCAAGCTGGGCATGTCTGCCGACCGCACCATGCGCACCGCGCAATCGCTGTATGAAGGCGTGGACATCGGCGGGCAGACGGTCGGCCTGATTTCGTACATGCGTACCGATTCGGTATCGCTGGCGAAAGAAGCGGTGCAGGAAATCCGCGACTACATCAGCGGCAATTTTTCCTCCGATTATTTGCCCGCCACCCAACCGGCGTACAAGAGCAAGACCAAAAATGCGCAGGAATCGCACGAGGCGATACGCCCGACCTCCATCGCGCGCACCCCGGACAGCATGCGCGGCCATCTGACCGCCGATCAGGCGCGCCTCTACGAAATGATCTGGAAGCGCACCCTGGCATGCCAGATGACCCCGGCGCGCTTCGACACGGTCAGCGTGGATATACGCCTGGGCGGCGATACCACGCTGTTCCGGGCATCGGGCCAGACGCTGGTGTTTCCCGGCTTCATCGGCGTGTATATGGAAGACGTGGACGACGCTGCCGAAGAAGAGGGCGGCAAATTGCCGCCGCTATCCGAAGGCGATGTGCTGCCGCTCGACAAATTGTATGGCGAACAGCATTTCACCCAGCCGCCGCCGCGTTTTTCCGAGGCCAGCCTGGTCAAGTCGCTGGAAGAATACGGTATCGGTCGCCCCTCCACTTACGCCACCATCATCTCCACGCTGCAAGCGCGCGAATACGCGATATTGGATAAGAAACGCTTCGCGCCCACCGATGTCGGGCGTATCGTCAACAAATTCCTTACAGAACATTTCACACGCTACGTCGATTACGGTTTCACCGCCCATCTCGAAGACGAGCTGGACGAAGTTTCCGAGGGCAAGCGCGACTGGATACCGGTACTGGACGAATTCTGGAAAGGCTTCAGCCAGCTCATCACCGAAAAGCACAGCATCGAGCGCAAGGACGTCACGCAGGAACTGATCGGCGAAGCCTGCCCGAAATGCGGCAAACCGCTCTCCAAACGGCTCGGCAAGCGCGGCAGCTTCATCGGCTGCACCGGCTATCCGGAATGCGATTTCACCCGCAGCCTGGGCGGGGAAGCGGAAGACGACGGTACGGCGCGCCGCGAACTCGGCGAACATCCGGACACCCGGCAAACCGTATTATTACTGCGCGGCCCTTACGGCTACTACGTGCAGCTCGGCGAAGTGGCGGAGGGCGAAAAAACCAAACCCAAGCGCGTCTCATGGCCGAAAGAAATGCCGCTGGAACAGGCCGATCTGCCCGGCGCGCTCAAGCTGCTGTCGCTGCCGCGCGAGCTGGGCTTGCACCCCGAATCCGGCAAAAAAGTCATCGTCAACATCGGTCGCTTCGGTCCCTATATCGGGCACGATGGCAAATTCAAGTCCATCCCGCGCGCGGACAGCATTTTCGACATTCAACTGGATCGCGCCGTGGAATTACTGGCGCAAGCCCGGGAAGGCAACACGGTATTGCGCGTGTTGGGCGACCATCCGGACGACAAGGCCAGCGTGGAAATTTGCAGCGGTCGCTACGGCCCTTACGCACGCCACGGCAAGATCAACGCCACCTTGCCCAAGGATGTCTCACCGGATGCAATTACGCTGGAAGAGGCGCTGGCATTGATAGCGGCCAAGGCCGCCAAGGGCGGTGGAAAAACCGGAAAACCGGCAGCCAAGGCCGCCAAAACAAAGGCGGCGGCAAAAACCACGAAGGCCGGGCCGGCAGCCAAGACTGCAAAACCCGCCGC
>SCPW01000073.1 GCA_004298605.1 Gallionella sp. | reverse complement strand
CACCACCTATCCCGATGTGGCTTTTGGATGGATGAACGACAGCGTGAAACTGGGGTATCAATTGGCGCGGGTGTGCTTGTCGCCGGAAGGCCGAGAGCGAGTGTGGCTGGCGGGCTTTCATCATCCGGGGGACACTGTTTCGGCGGCGTGCGTGCAAGAGTTGGTCGTAGCCGCTGAAGCGCAGACCGGGGTGCGTCCCCGCCGCCGCCCGGAACTGGTGCAACAGCGCCTTGACACGCAACGCCAAAGCATCGCGCGTACGCGCCGTTTGCTCAACCAGCAACAAATCAAACTGGCTCGCCTGCACCAGACGCAACTCACCTTGCACAGTAAGGTCTATCACGCCGAGCAAGTCCGAAAAGGCCCAATTTCCCGGCCAAAAGCGGCGCTTTTGAAGCAGCAGATGAAGGGCTGGCAAAAACGCCTGCCGCGATTGGAAACGCAACTTGTCAACTCCCAGCAGGTCCTGAGTAAACATCAACGCCAACTGCTCGAACAGGAAACCGCCTTGACGGCTCTGCTCGCTTGGCGAGCAAAGCTGAAAACGGACAATCGCACCAATCCCAATCCGCCGCCCTATCTCGAAGCGCGCATGGATGCTGGCTTTGCCACCGGTGCAAACCTGACCTGGCTGTTGGAGATGGGGTATTGTCTCAACACCAAAGCCCCCAACGGCCAAACGGCTACCGCCTTGCGCGCCCGTTTGCCACGCCCTCATCGCTGGGTCAAGGTCGGCGACAATGCCGAGATGATTGGCTGGGGAGAGTATGAGTTGCATGGCTGCCCCTACCCGCTGACCGCCGCCCTCGAGCGTTTCAAAATCGGGCGCGAGTATAAGTATGCGACCTTGATCCATTACCGCGACGACGGCCTCTGCCCAACCTTGCCGGTGTGGTTCCAGCATTACAATCAACGGCAGACGATCGAAGCCGGTAACAAAGAAATGAAGGGAACGTTCTTCGTTCAACATCTGATGAGCCGTTCACTGGCGGGCATTCGCTTGCAAGTCCTGTTCACGGGTCTCGCCGCGAACGCCGTGCGCTGGTGTGTGCCCTGGCTGAAAAATTGTGCCGCCGAAACAACACCCAAGTTGAACCGCACTCTCAACAGCCCTAAACATTTGGTTCGGGTTGCGGCCAACAGCGCCGCCCTGGTGCAGCAAACCACCTGCGGCACCACCCTGCAATTCGCCCCGGAGAGTTCGTTGCCAGGCGTGACCCTATTCCTCAAGGGCGTGCCTGCCTTTCAACCGGCGCTGGCCTTCCATCAGCCGTACATAATTGCATCTGGATGAACGATTTGCCTTCTGATTGCACAAAACCTACGCTAGCAGAAATCGCCACGCTTCAATCGCAGTCTTTCGGTCACTAGTTTTGCAAGCAAGCGATGCCACATTTGCCCAGGCCACCACTGCTCTATGAAACATGAACCAGCTTTGTATACTCCACTCGTTTTCAT
>SCPW01000072.1 GCA_004298605.1 Gallionella sp. | reverse complement strand
GGCCTGTGCGACATCGGGATGGTCATACGGGATATAGATAACGTTTTCACTAATGGTATTTTCCTGATCGCGCGCCCGGGCAGCTCCAAAATCGCCGCCCGGTTGCTCGGTGAAAAAACTTTCTCCGCCGCATCCTGCCATGCCAGCCACCGAAAGCCCAAGTGCTCGCGCGGCGCGGGTTCGACAGCGGCGGGTTGCGGCAGTTGCAGGCCGAATACATGCTCGGTGTTGTGTGTGATGCCGGGCGGGTAGCGGTATCGCCACTGCGGGTAAATTTCATAGATGTTTTGCGTCTTCCAGTCGGTCAGCGCGTACTGCCCGGCATCCAGCCCGGTTTCTTCCCGCACCTCGCGTATCGCCGTCTCGACCAGCGTTTCGCCTGTTTCGCAACTGCCGGTGACAGACTGCCAATAACCGGGATAGTCGGCACGTTCCAGCAATAACACATCCAGGTTGGCGGTATGGATCACCACCAGCACCGAAACCGGTTGCTTGTAGTGCGTCATGCCCTAAGCGAAGAAAACCCAGAATGCTTTATTGCGCTGCCGCCAATACACCACCGTATCCGCAAACAGATCCTGCGCAATTTCCCTGTCGTTGGCGGAAAGGCCGAGCGTCTTGCTGGCATTGCGCAACAGCAGCACATAACCCTCCGCTTCATGCCAGGACAAATCGCACAGCGCGTCGGCCAACGCATCCCAGTTCACGCCGAATTCGGGGGGAAAGCTGGCTGCCCGCGCCAGTGCGCCGAGAAAATTCTGCTTGCCTTTGATGCCCTTGAGATCGGCATCGAACAATGCGAAACCGGCTTCTTTGGCCGCGTTATTCAACTCGCCCAGGCCGCATCGCAGCGTATAGCTGCCCGCAGTCCCCGGATTTCCCAGTTGTTGTGCCAGTATGTTCATGGCTACTCCCGAATGCGTTTGAAGGTTTTGTAATGATCGGCGCTGTAATAGCACTCCACCGGCTCGCCGCACACGATGCGCCGCGCGCCGCGATTGCGCGCACCGGGTGTTTTGACAGTGTATTCGCGGTAGTAGCCGCGCGGCTGTTTCGGCAGGATGCGTTCGTAGTTTTTGAACGTCACGCCGTCGCGCGGGTAGACAAACGGCCCGCCCTGCCCGATGGCGCGCAACGTGTCGCGCGCTTCAAGGGGCAACTCCGATACCGCAATAACCGGCAAGCCGGTCCGCATCATCGGTTCGGCCTGCCCGGACGACAGCCATAGCGCCGCGCATAATATCCACCAGAGCCGCAACGTGCGCGACACGATTATTCCTTGGACACTTCCACGGTAGCCTGCGTCTGCTGGCGCAGCCGGATATGCAGATCGCGCAACTGCCGTTCATCCACCGCGCTCGGCGCCTGGGTTAGCAGGCATTGCGCGCGCTGGGTCTTCGGGAAAGCGATCACGTCGCGGATCGATTCGGCGCCGGTCATCATCGTGACGATGCGGTCCAGCCCGAACGCCAGCCCGCCATGCGGCGGCGCGCCGTATTGCAGCGCGTCCAGCAGAAAACCGAATTTGAGCTGCGCTTCTTCCGCGCCGATGTTGAGCGCGCGGAACACTTGCGACTGCACCGCTTCCTGGTGGATACGCACCGAGCCGCCGCCCAGTTCCCAGCCGTTTAAAGCCAGGTCGTAAGCCTTGGCCAGGCAACGCCCCGGATCGCTTTCCAGCAGTTCGAGGTGTTCGTCCTTGGGCGCGGTGAACGGGTGGTGGCAGGCCGTCCAGCGTTTGGCTTCCTCGTCGTATTCGAACATCGGAAAATCCACCACCCACAATGGTTCCCAAGCCTTGCCGTTGGTGTAACCCTTGTCGTGGCCGATCTTGCTGCGCAGCGCGCCGAGCGCATCGTTGACGATCTTTTCCTTATCCGCGCCGAAGAAAATGATGTCGCCGTTCTGCGCGCCGGTGCGGGCGATGATGGCCTTCAGCGCCGCTTCGTGGAGATTCTTCACGATTGGCGATTGGAGTCCAGTCTCGTTCAATTGAGTGATGTCGTTGACCTTGATGTAAGCCAACCCCTTGGCGCCGTAGATACTGACGAACTTGGTGTAATCGTCGATTTCGCCACGGGTGAACGTCGCGCCGCCCGGCACACGCAACGCGGCCACGCGACCGTTGTCAGAATTCGCCACACCGGCGAACACCTTGAACGCGACATCCTTCACCGCGTCGGTCACTTCGGTCAATTCCAGCGTGACGCGCAAATCCGGCTTGTCCGAACCGTAGCGCCGCATCGCCTCGGCATGGGTCATGCGCGGGAACGGGTCCGGCAGATCGACATCCAGTGCTTCCTTGAAAATGCTGCGGATCATCTCTTCCATCAGCGCGGTAATTTGCACTTCGTTCAGGAACGAAGTTTCGATATCGACCTGGGTGAATTCCGGCTGACGGTCGGCGCGCAAATCCTCGTCGCGGAAGCATTTGGTGATCTGGTAATAGCGGTCGAAGCCCGCCACCATCAGCAACTGCTTGAACAGTTGCGGCGACTGCGGCAGCGCAAAGAACTCGCCCGGATGCACGCGCGACGGCACCAGATAGTCGCGCGCGCCTTCCGGCGTGGACTTGGTCAGCATCGGCGTTTCGATGTCGATGAAGCCGCGGCTGTCGAGGAAACGGCGGAACGCCATCGCCACCTTGTAGCGCAGCATCAGGTTCTTCTGCATCTGCGGTCGACGCAGGTCGATCACGCGATGGGTCAGGCGCACGTTCTCGGAGAGGTTCTCGTCGTCGAGCTGGAACGGTGGCGTCACCGAGGTGTTCAATACCTCGATCTCGTGGCACAGTATCTCGATCTCGCCGCTGCCGATGTTGGTATTGGTGGTGCCCGCCGGGCGGCGGCGCACACGGCCCACGATGCGCAGCACGAACTCGTTGCGCACCGATTCGGCGATCTTGAACATCTCAGGGCGGTCCGGGTCGCAGACGATCTGTGCCAGACCTTCGCGGTCGCGCAGGTCGATGAAAATCACCCCGCCGTGGTCGCGGCGGCGATGCGCCCAGCCGCACAGGCTGACGGTTTGGTCGAGTTGGTCGGTGTTGAGCAGTCCGCAGTAATGAGTTCGCATGGTTCGGTTTCTAAATTACTAAATTAAAAGGCAGGGTAATTCGATCAGGGATTCTGGAGGTGGTTGCGGTGTTTCCCGGCTTCGGTATCCGCCACTACGCCCATCGATACGATGGAGCGCAATGCCACATCCACCGACATATCCAGCTCGATGGTATCGGCCTTGCGCACATAGAAGTAAAAACCGTTTACCGGACTGGGCGTGGTGGGGATGAACACCGCGACATATTCCTCATCGAACTGGTCAATCACTTCGCCCGGCACACTGGTCTGAAACGCCAGTGACCAGGCCTGCGGATGGGGGTAGCGCACCAGCAGCACCTTGCGGAACGAATTTCCGCT
>SCPW01000071.1 GCA_004298605.1 Gallionella sp. | reverse complement strand
ATCGAAACAGCCCAGCCAGTTGAAATGATCCGTGGTGGTGACGAACTGTCTGTCCAGGGCGATACCGTTGCGCAGCGGAATTCCGCAATCACGAGTGGGCGATACGGCCACATGCCGGTCGCCGCGCGCAATTTCCAGTACCCGGTTGACCGCGCTCACGTAGTTCTGCGCGGTGGCGGCTTCAAGCTCATCTTCGTCCACCCGGTCGGCCAGCCATGAGCCGTATTCGATGACCACATCCGGCGACACCATTTCCATGCGCCCGATGGCGTGATGCTCGCGGATATAGTCCACGAAAAGGTTCCAGCGGTCGGACATGGTGTCTATGCTGGCGAACGAGCGCATGCCTTCTTCGAGGGCAATGCGGCCGGCGGCTTTCATATCGCGCGCGCCGAGATCAAAGTTGCGGGTTCCCATAAAATATCTCCTTGTTGAGTTGAAGTGGTTGAAACGGGTAAAACGCAATGCTCTTCACTTAACCGTTCGTGGTGTACCAGTCGAACCACAGGCCTGTAACCAGAGCCCTTCGATAAGCTCAGGGCGAACGGAATTTTTAACTGAGCAGCATTGAGGAAAGCTGAAATGCAAACAGCCATAACGACTGCCATAAGAAAATCCCCGGCCCACCGGAAAGACCGAAATCGAGTGGTGAGTGTTGGTTCACGCGCTACGGGCGCGGATGCCGTACAGGCAGGCCATGGGAGGGTGCTGGCCATAGAGTAGCCAGCGCATTCATCATCCAACGTCGTCGTCCTACGGGCTGCCGGTCGGGGCAGGCCAACTCACCAAATGTGAGTCAGCCGCAGGCCCATCCACGGGCGACAACGGGATCGTTTTTACTGGTGTCACGCGATTTCACGCTTCACCGGCATGTCGGAAACCCGCACCAGGCTTGGCTTCCGGTTCTACTGCATATGCCCGTCTCTGTTCAGAGTGGCGGTACCATTGAATGCTGTTTATTTAAATTCCCCAGCTAGGAGCCCACGTCGAAAATGAGTGGGTACTGATGCGAACGGAATGGTAGGCGTGGCGCGAGGGGTGTTGGCGCTGAAATGTGACCAAAAAAGACGCATTTCGAAAATGTTGGAGTTGTATATATTAAAAGCGTAGTAGTTCACTGTTTGGGTGAATTGTAGCGCTTTAAGACTATTGAAATAATATACTAAAAGCGCTATAGTTCAATTCAATGATGAACTAATGCGTAGTTAATATACCAATGGATGCACTTACAGGCATAGGCAAACTGGATCGGGAGCGGCTGGCGGCTATTCTTCGCGGGACTAAGGGTACGGTTTCGGTTGCCCAGGCTTCGGCCATTCTGGGGGCGAACTCGACCGATGCGGCCAAGATGCTCTCGCGCTGGAACAAGAAGGGCTGGCTGTCGCGGGTCAAGCGCGGCATTTATGTGCCGGTGCCCTTGGAGGCGAGCAGTGCTGATGTTTCTTTGGAAGACCCGTGGCAAATCGCTGCTACCCTGTATTCGCCCTGTTACATCGGGGGGTGGAGCGCAGCCGAGCATTGGGATCTGACCGAGCAGTTGTTCCGCACCACGGTGGTGATGACGCAACTTACACCGCGCGACCGCAATCCGGTCATCAAGGGAACGAACTTTCTGCTCAGCACCATCAACGAAAAAAAGATGTTCGGCCTCAAGACGGTCTGGCGCGGGCAGGTGAAGGTGTTGGTCTCCGACCCGACGCGGACGATCCTCGATATGCTGGCAGAACCACGCCTGGGCGGGGGCGTCCGTTCGGTGGGAGACATGCTGGCGAACTATCTGCATTCCGAAGCAAAGAATCTCGAACTGTTGATTGGCTATGCCGACCAGTTGGGTAACGGCGCAGTTTTCAAGCGTCTGGGCTTCCTGCTTGAGCAGCATGCGCCGGATGAACGCGGCATCATCGGACAATGCGCCCAACGCTTGACCAAGGGGAATGCGCGTATTGATCCGAAGCAACCCGCAGAGCGGCTGATTTCGCGCTGGCGGCTATGGGTGCCGAAAGGCTGGATGAAGGGCGCGGCATGATAGATCGCCAGGAACTTACCGAGTTGGCGCGGGAGCTGTCGCTCTCGCTGCCGGTGGTTGAGAAGGACTATGTGCTCGGCTGGCTGCTGGCGGGCATTTCCGCGAATGAATCGCTCGCGCAGCATTGGGTGTTCAAAGGCGGGACTTGTCTCAAGAAGTGCTATTTCGAAACCTACCGGTTTTCGGAAGACCTCGATTTCACCATCACCGAGGAAGCGCAGATTGATGAGGGATTTCTCCTCGCCGCCTTCCGCGAAATTTCGGCGTGGATTTATGAAGAGAGCGGTATCGAAATACCTGCCGATCAAATCCGCTTCAAGATCGCCGACATCCCCGGCGGAAAATATGCCGAAGGGCGCGTGTACTATGTTGGGCCACTGCAACAGCGGCGCAATTATGCGCGCATCAAATTCGATCTGACGAGCAAGGAAAAGCTGGTGCTTGCGCCGGAAGAGCGGGAGGTTCATCACCCGTATTCGGATCGTCCGGAAGCCGGGATTCATATTCTGAGTTATTGCTTCGAAGAGGTCTTCGCGGAAAAGGTCAGAGCCTTGGCGGAGCGCGAGCGTCCCAGAGACTTGTACGACGTGGTGCATCTCTACCGGCACGATGAAATCCGCCCGGACCGTTCGGTGGTAATGAATACCTTGCGCGAGAAATGCGCCTTCAAGAATATTCCAGTGCCGAGTAAGGACTCGTTGATAAGGCCCGATGCACGGGAAAAATTGCTGGCCGAATGGGAAGACATGCTTGCGCATCAATTGCCGGTGTTGCCACCCTTTGAGCAGTTCTGGAATGAATTGCCGCAGGTGCTGGACTGGTTGTATGAAGTGGCAGAGAAGCCTGTGCTTGAAGGCATGCAGATCAGGGAAGCACTCGACGAGTCGTGGCAGCCGCCCGCCATGGTGCAATCCTGGCGAACCGCAGTTCCGCTGGAATCAATCCGGTTCGCGGCGGCCAACCGGCTGTGCGTCAATCTTCATTATCAGAATAGCTGGAGGCTCATTGAGCCGTATTCGTTGCGCCGGAGCAGCGAAGGAAACCTGCTTCTATATGCAGTAAAACATGAGACCGGTGAAGCACGCTCGTACAGGGTTGATCGAATGCAGGGCGTAGAGGTCAGCACGACTTCCTTTGTTCCGAGATATGCGGTCGAACTGACACCGGCTGGGCCACTGCATGCGCCTGCGCTCTCACAACGTGTGTCATTGCCGGCTCGCCCCGTTACTACGCGAACCAGATTGGTAAGTAGAGCCGGGTCTTCTTCCAGTGGCGGGCCGGTTCACGTTTTCAGATGCAGTATGTGCGGAAAATTATTCAAACGAAAAACCTACGATGCCACCCTGAACCAGCACAAGAACAAGCAGGGGCATCCCTGTTATGGCAGGTTTGGCACGTTCGTAAAGACGGAATATTGAGCGATGTCTGCGGCAATTTCCTTGCGGGACTTTTGCGGGACTCGGTAGTGCTTCGTTGTGCATTGTGGGGCATGGATGCAACGGCCAGCCCTAAACGCAGTTAATAAAATCAATATGTTACGCTTAAAAAGTTGCCTACGAACCAAGGGGTCGGGCGTTCGAATCGCTCCGGGCGCACCAATTAATCAAGGGGTTAGGCTAATTGCCTAGCCCCTTGTTCTTTGTTGCGTAGCCCAATCGTAGCCGTTTCCTTCGATTCGTTGCTTACTACCTTCAAGCTGGACTGAATCGCCCCGGATTTCATGGAGGCTGTTTGGTTTAAGTAATGCTGGCAGAATCCGTCTTGGCTAACTGCCGGTAGTATTGTGCCTCAGCTTCTGCGGGCGGGATATAGCCGATGGGTTCCAGCAAGCGCTGATGATTGAACCAGTGCACCCATTCCAGCGTAGCCAGTTCCACCGCTTCCCGGTTCTTCCAAGGCCCCCGTTTGTAGATCAGCTCAGCCTTATACAGCCCGTTGATCGTCTCGGCCAAGGCGTTGTCGTAGCTGTCGCCCCGACTGCCCACAGAAGATTCCACGCCAGCCTCGGCGAGTCGCTCGGTATAACGGATGGAGACATATTGCGAGCCTCTGTCCGAGTGGTGAACCAGCCCCCCAAGTTCCGGCTGGCGCGCATACAGGGCTTGCTCCAGCGCATCGGGCACGAAGTCCGTATGCATGCCGGGACTGACCCGCCAACCCACGATGCGGCGTGCGAACACGTCGATGACGAAGGCCACATAGAGCCAGCCCTGCCACGTCGAGACATAGGTGAAGTCCGCCACCCATAACTGGTTGGGGCGCTCCGCTCCGAATTGCCGGTTGACGCGATCCGGCGGACAGGGAAGAGCTTTGTTGGGCACGGTGGTCTTGATGGCCTTCCCGCGCCGGACACCCTCCAGCCCCAGTTTCTTCATCAACCGTTCAACCGTGCAACGGGCGACTCCGATGCCCTCACGCCCCATCTGCCGCCAGACCTTCTCGGCGCCATACACTTGGAAGCTGGCATTCCACACACGCTGAATCTGAGGGGTCAGGGCGTCATCACGCCGGGCGCGCGCGCAACGCAATGCCGGATTGTGCTGTTCCGCTGCATGGCGGCTGTATCCGGACGGGCCGATCTGCAACACCTTGCAGATCGGCTCGACCCCGTAGGCGTCGCGATGCCGGTCGATGAACGGCCTCAGGATTTGAGTTTGCGGTCGAGCTCCGCCTGGGCAAAAAAAGCGCTGGCCAGTTTCAATATCTCGTTGGCGCGGCGAAGCTCCTTCACTTCGCGCTCCAGGACTTTGATGCGTTCGCGCTCCCCGGTGGTGATGCCATCGCGCAGACCAGTGTCGATCTCATGCTTCTTCACCCAGTCATGCAGCGTCTGGGGAACGCAACCGATCTTTGGCGCAATCGACTCAATGGCCGCCCATAGCGAGGGATACTCGTTGCGATGCTCCTGCACCATGCGAACAGCACGTTCACGAACTTCGGGGGAATATTTCGGGGTAGGTTTCTTGTTCATAAGGGCTCCATTCTCTCAAGAGTTAGAGCCTCCTCAAAATCCGGGGTGATTCAGTTCGGGCTGGCCGTGTGCTAGCCCGGATATTTCATGAATTCACCGCGCCCTCGCTTGTCTTTTGTTTCGTATGAAAATTTTGTTCGGTCGGGCGTATGAATCACTACGCCGCCCCATCTCAAAATTCCCATACGAAACAAAATCCTGCGCGATCATCACGGCAATTCATGAAATATCCGGGCCAGGGCGGAATGCGCTTGCCCGCAGTTGATAGCGTATTGGTGCCGATGCCCATAGGTTTTATCAATTCAAAATCCCCAACAAAACCCGTTTCATATCTGGTAGCCTTTACCCCGCTGTCGTATTGCTTCCCGGTTGGCTCGCCGTAACGCCGTCTTGTCTTTCATTCGAGAGGTGGGCCGGGTCTGACGGCCCGCGTGTGGCTGGCCTGGTTCATGTTCGACGGAATGTGCCGTATCAAAGCGCTGCCAGCGTGCAGGTCAGCAGATCATTATGAGGTGCGAAGCTCCAACCGTTCGTGGCGAACACTCGCATGATCGGGTTGCCGGGGTTTTTTATACACGCGAATCCCTTAACGGGATTTGTGCGTGGACGTCATCATATCTGTCTTTCCTCGCAAGTTCTGGTGGTGCCCTTTTTTGTATTTAACAGGGGGGTAACCGTGTCTCGTCTTGAAAAATCCGATAACGAACTGGAATTATTGCGTACAGCCCTTTCGCTGGATCGTGCGCTGTTCACCGTTCAGCGGCGCACATTACGATCCAAAGGCCATGTTCGGGTGGATTGCTTTGCGTCAAAGGGGGCGGGCAGCCAAGGGCTAACGAGGATAACCGGCCTCGCAGCCAGTGCGCTCAAATACCACCGGAATGTTCGCTGGTTGACCATGAGCAACGGAGAGGGTGTCGATCGTCATCTTGTCGTGGCGTTATCCAAAAAACTCGAATCTGACCTTGAGCGCGAGAGTTTGAATGCAAATAAACATTGCTATCCCATGCCGTTTGCCATTGAAAGGAGTTGAGATGTTTGTAAGGATATTAAGGGTGCTTCTATGTGCGCTGTTTATTTTCCCTTGTTCCTCAATGGCCAGGGACAGGAGCGGCGAGGTCGAACTCACCGTTACCATCGCCGCACCGGATGACAGCGAAGATGTAAGAGTCTGGATTCCCTATCCTGTCTCGAACGATGTGCAGGATATATCGAACGTCAGAATAAACGGTAATTTTTCACGAAGCGGCGTTTACGGCGAGAAAGAAACAGGCAACCTTGCCCTTTATGCCGAGTGGACAACGCCAACAAAAGATCGGGCTATTACGCTGGCCTTCGATGCGGCGGCCAGGGAATTGGTAAAAAAAGATTTTCCTGCGGCGGAGCCCGCCGTTCCTGTTGAGATAAAGGAGCACCTTAAGAGCACCATGTTCATTCCGACAGATGGCAAGGTTAAGGAAATTGCACTCAGCATAACAAACGATAAGCAAACGATTAGCGAAAAGGCCCGAGCCGTTTATCGGTGGGTGGTCGAAAATACGGTAAGGAACCCGAATGTTAAGGGGTGTGGGACCGGGGAAGTTGAAAAAATGATCGTGCGGAGGAGCGGGAAGTGTGCCGATATAAGCTCGGTCTTTGTTTCGGTTGCCAGGGCAGCCGGAGTGCCGGCGCGGGAGGTATTTGGCCTCAGGTTGGGAAAGAAGGCTGAAGAAGATATGACGGGCGGGCATCATTGCTGGGCCGAGTTCTATGTGCCCGGTTACGGCTGGGTTCCGGCGGATCCGGCCGATGTCAGGAAGGTCATGTTAACCGACAAGCTGGACCTCGAGGGTGCGCGGGAGTTCGTGGACTATTATTTTGGCGCCGTTGACGAATACAGAATTGCTCTGGCCAGAGGCGGAAGGGGCTATTACCTGAACCCGCGCCAGAATGATGGCCCCCTGAACTACTTCATGTATCCCTATGCCGAGGTAAACGGAAAATCCCTTGATTGGCTGGCGGCCCAGACCGACCTGAAATACAAGGTTAGGTTTAAGGCGCATTGATTGGGGCGGTTTCAGATTTACGGCTGCGGAAGCGCAGGCGTCAAGGTTCTGACTGTGTAGATGGATGCTTGCCCGATGGAACTTTCCCTTACGAGTATGGCTTCTATCAGGACTATAATGTCGCCACAAGAGAGGATGCAAACTGAAGAGATAGCGTGCCACCACACAATGGTGGGCCGCCTGTTGGCGGAGTCGGGCACACCACAAGCGCCGGGAAATCGAACCCCCGGAGATTCAAATAGAAGTGAAATAATGCGGCGCTATCCGAGCCGCCATATTTAACCGTTCGTTTAGGAGATAGTTACGATGAAAGAGTGGCGCGGCATGATCGGCATGTTTTTCAAATTGGGCATAACGCTGTTCTTCCTGGCGGGCAGCACTATCGGTTTGGCGCAAGTGGCAGATATTTCGCAGGTTGAACTGATGCAGCGCATCAAGGCCAACCATCCAGGCCTCATACTGGATGTGCGCAGCCCGGAAGAGTATGCGGAAGGCCATATACCGGGCGCAGTCAATATTCCCCATGACCAGCTAAGCTCCCGCCTTGCCGAGATTGGTTCATATAAAAACAAGGATGTCGTGCTGTATTGCAAAAGTGGCAGGCGTGCGGGTGTTGCCGCAAATACTTTGCGGGCTGCGGGTTTCAGCAAATTGTTGCATCTGGATGGGGATATGAACGGTTGGCTCAGCAAGGGCGATCTGCCGATAAAAAAATAACGGGCCAAGCCCGCTGGCCACCAATTCCAATTCTGTTTCAAAGATAAAACAACCCGGTAGGGGCGTGATTCATCACGCCCCCCCACGATATTGCGCTATTGGTAGAAAAATGGAATAAGGGGCGCTTATTGATTATGAATAAAATATTCAACACCTTTATCCTGATGGCCTTGTTGCAGCATTTTTGCAATGGCCTTGTTTCTTGCGCCTACGGGCAGCCTCTCGTTTTTGGCCCGGAATTTTTTTCCGGTGAGAGCGGCAAACACCAGCGGGTAGTCAAGAGTTTTTCCGTTCAAGATGCCAGCCAGAAATTTATTCTTTCGGTTCAGGGCGGAATGAGCGGCGAGAAAGGTTTGACCAGCGGTGCGATCAATGTAAACGGGGAGCGCATCGTCTCGTCCGATGAGCTTGGCAAGCAGTTCAAAATGCTCCGGAAACCCGTCAAACTCCAAAAGCAAAATGATATTTCGGTCGAGGTATCAGGCGAAGCCGACGCGCCGGTTATCGTTACCATAATGGGCCAGGAAGAATACGCTGTGGCCGCTAAAATACCACCCATCGGTGAGGCGGCTGATCTTGTGGGATACGCCTCGGTCATATTTCCTTCCGGTACTTTTGAAGGTACTCAGGATGTCGTGGTATCCACCGCTGATTCTCCTTCAACCCAGGATATTTTTGAGGCCAATTACACGCTACCCCGTTTGCCCTACGAGATCAGGATAAACTCGGGGGACAAGGCGCCGGGAAAAGATATCGAGGTCAGCGTAAACATTCCCGAATCCTTTATTTCGTCAAATTATCAGATCCATATATTTGCCCGGATGCATGGCAACCCGGATGCTGCGGACATGCATGACAGGTTTTTTATGATCGCTTCCGGCGTAGATGAAACCATCAAGACGGTCAGCGCAACACTTCCGAAGCAAGCTTTTTCGAGCCGTTATGGAAAAAATGGGACATATGAAGCGATAATCACTGTCGGGTTGTTTCAATGAATCTAATAAAGCTCACCGGTTATGCAAAATAATGGCTTCAAAAGTGCTTCTGACCCATCACTCCGAGGAACATGATGCACGCCGTATTACCTCTATTACAATCCACCGGATTCACTGCGCCGCATCGCGGTAAGCTCGACACGCTACAAGTTAATTTGGGCTATCAATGCAATCAGTCCTGTTTGCATTGCCACGTCAACGCCGGCCCCAACCGCACGGAAATGATGGATGAGGAGACGCTGGAGCTCATCCCTCAAGTGCTGGCGGCACGCCGGATCGGGGCGCTCGACCTGACCGGCGGCGCGCCGGAGCTGCATTACAAGTTTCGTGATCTGGTAGCCAAGGCAGCCGCTCTGGGTGTGCGCGTCATTGATCGCTGCAACCTGACCATTTTGTTCGAGCGCGGACAGGAGGGGCTCGCCGGATTTCTTGCCGGCCACAAGGTGGAAGTGGTGGCGTCGCTACCGTGCTATTTACCAGAAAATGTCGACAGGCAACGCGGGGAGGGTGTGTTTGACAAAAGCATCGCGGCGCTATTGCAATTCAACGCGCTGGGTTATGGGCGCGAAGGCAGCGGCCTCATTTTGAATTTGGCCTACAACCCGCAAGGCTCCTCGTTGCCCCCCGGCCAGGTTGCGTTGCAGGCGGCTTACAAGCGCGAATTGTCCGAGCGTTATGGCATCGTCTTCAACCAGTTGTTCGCGATCGCCAATATGCCTATCCAGCGGTTTGGCAGCACGCTGATTTCCAGGGGGCAATTCAACGATTACATGCGTTTGCTGAAAAATAATTTTTCCGCCGCCAATGCCGGCAATGTGATGTGCCGTAATCTTGTCAGCGTGGATTGGCGGGGCTATCTGTATGACTGCGATTTCAACCAGCAGCTCGGGCTGGCGCTGCCGGGTGAAGGACGCCCG
>SCPW01000070.1 GCA_004298605.1 Gallionella sp. | reverse complement strand
TGATCGTGGGCATGCTGATCTCGCGCGGCCGTTAAGCGATGCCGGAGGCAAGTTCGGGGCTGATGGGGTCGGCCAGGCGGTTGCTGTCCACGCTGACTTCCATCGTTTCGACACGGCTCGAACTGCTGGCGAACGAATTACAGGAAGAGCGTCTGCATTTAACGCAGATGCTTTTTTTTGCTTTGTCCGCACTGTTCTGTTTCGGCATGGGCATACTGTTGCTTACGGCATTCATCGTCCTGCTGTTTCGGGACGAACACCGCCTCGCGGCGCTCGGTGTGCTGAGTGTTTTTTTCCTGGCATCGGGCGCGCTGATAACGGTGCTGCTGCGCGGCAAGGCGCGTGCCAGATCCAAACTGTTTTCCGCCAGCCTGGCCGAATTGGCCAAAGACAGGGCGCAACTGGGTGCGGGCGATGAGTGAACAGATGCTGGAAGTGATGCGGCGGCGCAGCGAACTGCTGTCGAAAATCGCCTCACAGCGCGGCGAGGCGGCCGGTATCGGTGCGCGCTGGCAAGCCCCGCTGGCATTGGCCGACCAAGGGCTGGCCGCCGTGCATTTCCTGCGTTCGAACCCCGCGCTTGTCGCCGGTGTGGTTGCGCTATTGGTGATTCGTCGGCGCGGCGTGGTCGGCCTGGCAAAGGGCGTCTGGCGGATGTGGAAGGGATACCGCCTTTTTACCGCATTCTCGGCAAAATTGTTATCGCGGCGTTAGCGCCATGCAACGCTTGAATTCTCGCGGGCCACAACCCAGAAAATAAACTCCCTTAACAGGCGGGATACCGGCTTTTAGCGCGCGCCGTTGTAGGCGACGCGCACACGTTTTTGCGCCCTGTTCGAATCCTGTTTCCCGGTTGCGGCACGTTGCGCCAGTTTGCGTGATGTGCCGCCGGATTTGGCCAGTTTCCCGGGATGTTTGCGGGACACCGTTTGCACAATCGTGATGGTCTGACCCACCCTGACCTGTTTCAGTTGGTCGTTCCAGTTTTTCAACCTGGCGACGCTGACGCGATAACGGCGCGCCAGACTCGCCAGCGTCTCGCCCTTGCGCACGGTGTGGCTGATCGAGTATGTACTCTTGGCCGGCGCGGGATACAGGTGCATGTTGAAAGCTTCAAATTCTTCGCCGGTTTCATCTTCTTCGCCATTGACCGGCACCAGCAGGGTTTGCCCGGTGCTGACATTGGAATGCCCGGAAAGGCTGTTCACCGATTTGAGCTTTTCGACGGAAAGCCCCAGGCGCGGCGCAAGACGATCGAGCCGCTCACCTTTTTTCGGCTGATAAGCTTCCCAACTGACCAGCGGCTTGTCGTAGCTTTCCATGTTTGCGCGGAAGGTTTCCACTTTATCTACCGGCAGCAGGATCAAATCGCTGTTGCGCTGCAAAATCACCGGGCGGTTGTGCGCGGGGTTGAGCGCGGCAAACTCTTCCATGGAAATGTCGGCCAGTTGTGCGGCCAGTTCCACGTCGATGCGTTTTGCGGTCGAAACGGCAGCGAAATAGGGTTCATTGGGGATGTCCTGCAACACCAGGCCGAAACTGGCCGGGTCGGCGACGATGTTTTTCACGGCCATCAGCTTCGGCAAATAGTTGCGCGTTTCGTCCGGCATTTTCAGGCTCAGGTAGTTTACCGGCAGGCCGCGTTTGCGGTTGCGTTCCTGCGCGCGCTGCACCGCGCCTTCGCCCCAGTTGTAGGCGGCCAGAGCCAGCTCCCAATCGCCGAACAGGTCATGCAGTTTTTGCAGGTAGTCGAGCGCGCCGTTGGTCGCGCTGACGACATCGCGCCGGCCGTCGTACCACCAGTTTTGCTGCATGCCGAAATCCTTGCCGGTGGAAGGAATGAACTGCCAGATGCCGGAGGCGCTGCTGGTCGAGTATGCGCCCGGATTGAAGGCGCTTTCTATCATCGGCAGCAGGGCGATTTCGCTGGGCATGCCGCGCCGTTCCACTTCGCTTGTGATGTAGTAAAGATAGCGGCGCGCGCGGTCGGTCATGCGCGCAACATAATCGGGACGGCTGGCATACCATTGCTCGTG
>SCPW01000069.1 GCA_004298605.1 Gallionella sp. | reverse complement strand
GGCTGCACCAGGGCGTCATGCAGCACCGCGTCGGCCGATGCGAGCAGGCGCGCGCCGCGCAGCGTGATCAGATCCGCCGCGCCGGGGCCCGCGCCGATCAGGTAGACTTTTCCCATTTCAGACCATCATGCCTGCGGCGACGGTGTTGTTGGTCGCTTCATCAATAACAATGAAGCTGCCGCTGGCGCGGTTGCGCCGGTATGTGTCGAACACCAGCGGTTGTTGCACTTTCATCGCCACGCGCGCGATGTCGTTCATGTTCAGCGTGGCCGTTTCACGCTGTTCCAGTGTATTCACATCAACGCGATAATCGAGACGCGCGAACAGGCATTTCACCATGCGCGTGGTGTGCTTGATGATGTACTTGCGGTTTTTGTCGAGCGGCGCTTCGGATAGCCAGCACAGCATCGCTTCGAGTTCTTTGGACACTTGCGGCATGGCATCGCTTTTCACGAACATGTCGCCGCGCGAAATATCGATTTCGTCGGCCAGCGTAAGGGTGATGGACTGC
Organism: Gallionella sp.; assembly: GCA_004298605.1. Lineage (GTDB taxonomy): Bacteria > Pseudomonadota > Gammaproteobacteria > Burkholderiales > Gallionellaceae > Gallionella. The sequence goes on along the minus strand of SCPW01000069.1, from coordinate 4,309 downwards.
GGTGCGTAAGCGCGTTGCAGGTTGCCGTCGTAGGTGACGATTTCCTTGACGCGCGTGCTGCGGCCATTGGGCAGGATGGTGATTTCATCGCCCACCGCGACTTCGCCGGCTTCGATGCGTCCCATAAAGCCGCGAAAATCGTGATATTCCTCGGTTTGCGGGCGGCACACCCACTGCACCGGATAGCGGAAATCGGTGGTGTTCACGTCGTGGTCGATCTCGACGCTTTCCAGCAAATCCATCAAGGTCGTGCCCTGATACCAGCTCATGTTGTCGCCGCGCTCGACCAGCATATCGCCCACCAGCGCCGACAAAGGTACGCAGGTGATGTCGTGCAAACCCAGTTGCGCGGCGAAGGCCAGATACTCTGTGCAAATTTCGTTGAAGCGTGCCTCGGAGTAATCCACCATATCCATTTTGTTGACCGCCAGCACGATGTGCGGCACGCCGACCAGGCTGGCAAGGTAGGTGTGGCGGCGTGTCTGGGTCAGCACGCCCTTGCGCGCGTCGATCAGGATGATGGCGAGGTTGGCGGTGCTCGCCGCGGTCACCATGTTGCGGGTGTACTGCTCGTGCCCCGGCGTGTCGCCGATGATGAACTTGCGCTTGGGCGTGGCGAAGTAGCGGTACGCCACGTCGATGGTGATGCCCTGCTCGCGCTCGGCCTGCAAGCCGTCGGTCAACAAAGACAGATCGACCGCGGCCATGCCGCGCTTCTCGCTGGTTTTGGAAATCGCCGAAAACTGATCCTCGAAGATTGACTTGGAGTCGTGCAACAAACGCCCGATCAGCGTGCTCTTGCCGTCGTCCACGCTGCCTGCGGTGATGAAACGGAGTAGTTGTGTGGTGTTGCTCATGATTAGAAATACCCTTCTTTTTTGCGCAGTTCCATCGACGCGTCCGATGTCTGGTCGTCCATGCGCGTCGCGCCGCGTTCGGTGATGCGGGTGGTCGCGGTTTCTTCGATGATTTCCCGCACATTGTGCGCGGTGGATTCCACCGGTGCGGTGCAGGTCATGTCGCCCACCGTGCGGAAGCGCACCGATACGACTTCAATTTTTTCCCCGGCCTTCGGTTGCACCAGGTGCGACACCGGGATGACCGCGCCGCCGCGCCGGATCACTTCGCGCTCGTGGGCGTAGTAGATGCTGGGGATATGCAGCTTCTCGCGGTCGATGTATTGCCAGATGTCCATTTCGGTCCAGTTGCTGATCGGGAACACGCGGATGTTCTCTCCGGGATGTACGCGCGTGTTGTAGATGTCCCACAGTTCCGGGCGCTGGTTTTTCGGGTCCCATTGGCCGAACTCGTCGCGGAACGAAAAGATGCGTTCCTTGGCGCGCGCCTTTTCTTCGTCGCGCCGCGCGCCGCCCATGCAGGCGTCGAAGCCGAATTCGGCGATGGTTTCCAGCAGCGTCACCGACTGGTACGGGTTGCGCGGCTTGTCCGGGTCTTTAATGACGATGGTGCCGCGCTTGATCGAGTCTTCCAGCGAGCGCACGATCAGCCGCTCGCCCAGGTCTGCTGCCAACTTGTCGCGGCAGGCGATGACTTCCGGGAAGTTGTGCTCGGTGTCGATATGCACCAGCGGGAACGGGAATTTCGCCGGGCGGAACGCCTTTTCGGCGAGACGCAGCATCACGATGGAATCCTTGCCGCCGGAAAACAGCAGCGCGGGATTTTTACACTCCGCCGCGACCTCGCGCATGATGTGGATGGACTCGCTTTCCAGCACGTCCAGATGGGTCAAAATAGGGTTGCTCATAATCGCTTTCCGTTAAATCAAATTTTGTAGGGGCGCGATTCATCGCGCCCTTTTGGTATATTGATAAATCAGGGCGCCAGCCCTCTATCTAACTTTCCCCCAGAGGGGGAAAGAACAATTGTTCCCTCTCCCTCCGGGATAACCAGCGACTTGGCTGCGGTCGTTTGCAGCCTAGTCGAATGGCTAGTCGTTTCATCTAGAGGGTTTGGGTGAGGGGCGAATCGCGCCCCTACATGCAGTCCACATTCCTTACCCTCTGCGCTTTCCCACCACCATCTGCCGGAGCGAATATCCTCGCCGGGGGTGACGGAGCGCGTGCAGGGTGCGCACCCGATGCTGGGATAAAACCTGTCGTGCAGCTTATTGTACGGCACATTGTTTTGCCTGATGTATTCCCACACTTCGGCGTTGGTCCAGTCCAGCAGCGGGTTAAATTTTTGCATGCCGTGATCCGCGTCGAAGGATGACACTTCCAGGCTGCCGCGCGTGACGGCTTGGTCGCGGCGCATTCCGGTTATCCACGCGCGCTTGCCCGACAGGGCGCGACGCAGCGGCTCGACCTTGCGGATATAGCAGCAGCGTTTGCGCGATTCCACGCTGTCGTAAAAACCGTTTACACCGTTTTGTGCGACATATTCCTCAACCAGCTTGCTGTCGGGAAAATATATTTTCAGCGGCACACTGTAGCGTTTGCGCACCGCCTGCATCAGGTCGTAAGTCTCTTGCGGCAAGCGCCCGGTGTCGAGGCTGAACATTTCAGGAATCAACAATTGCTTTTCTCGTTCGCCTCCTCGCCCGCTTGCGGGAGAGGATTGAGGAGAGGGCATCTGGAGAGGGAGTTTTGCGATCAAGTCGGTCAGCACCATGTCTTCCGCGCCCAGGCTGTTGGCAAAACACACCGGCGCAAAATCGCGCGCGGCCTGTTGCAGGATGGCGATCGTCGCTGAGATTTTTTCTTGCAGTGTCATGTTAAACCGCCTTGGGCAACGCCTCGGTCAAATCCAGTTGCGCGTCCTTGCCGGTGGCAAAGGCGGCCGCCTTGATGGTCCAGCCATCCACATCCGCACTGATTGCCGCGAGCATATCGGTGCTGATTTCCGCACCATTGGCCAAAGCGTTTGCCAACCGCGCAAATTCATCGGCAATCGCACCGGGCGCCAGTTGCTGCAACTGCTCGGCAATCTGGTTCAAATCATCTTGCCGCACCCCGCCCAGCAACTGCGCGATGCCCGAGCCAAGCAAACGCAGAATGGCCTCGTTGCAATGCGCCGCTTCGTCATATTTGCGCTGGAACACCAGCGCGTTGCGGTATTCGCGCTCGTGCGCCGCCTCGAAAAAGTTGGAACCGATCAAAGTTTGCGATACGCCCGCACATTCGCCGCCGCCCAGATTCAGTACGCGGAAATCGCTGGCGACGCCGTAATCGTGCATCACCGATTGCAGGTCTTCCGCTTTCACTTCGGCCAGATCGGCCAGCAATTGCTTTAAATAATCCGGCGCCTGCGCGCGCGCCCAGGTGAAGAAACTGGCTTCTCCGCTGGCCAGATGCGCCGCCTGCACACGTTCGATGGCTTGCTTGATGCGCACCACCGGCAACGAGGGGCCTTTCAAAGCCAGCGCACCGCCACTCATGCCGCTTCCGGCAAAGTACATCTGATAGTGCGGCACTAGTTTGCCGTGCATGCGTTTGCCTTCGCCGTAGATGCCGATATCGCCGGTTTCCGGTTGCGCGCAACCGTTGTGGCAGCCCGATACGCGGATGCGCAAATCGGCCTTGCCGCCGGACAATTGCGGCGCAAATTCGGTGCTGGTGGTAATGCCGAGGCGGCAGGTTGATGTGCCGGGGCAAGCCACCACGTTGTCGCCCGTTACCGGTTCGCGCAGCCCCAGTTCTGCCAACCCGCTGCGTAGCGCGGTCACTTTTTCCTGCGGAACATTAAAAATAGCGAGGTTCTGATCCTGCGTGGTGTGGATTTCGTTTAACCCATGCGCACGCAGCAGCGCGGCAATGCCGCGCAATTGTACCGGTGTCATATCACCGATCGGCAAGGCAATCGGAAATACAAACAATCCGGGCTGATGTTGGGCAAACAGCTTGCGCGGCGCGCCCGGCCCCGGCGCTTCACCGCCGGTTTGCTGGCGCCATTCGCCTTTCGGGTAGGCTTGCGCGGCGAGCGCCTGCTTGGTGCGCTCGAATTCTTCGCGGTATTTTTCCAGAAAACCTTGCTCGCCAAAACGCTCGACCAAGAATTTAATGCGCGACTTGGCGCGTTTGGTGCGATCCGAATATCTGTTATGCAACGCGACCAGTGCTTCCAGCGAAAACAGCAGTTCGCTTTCCGGGATAAATTCTTCCACCACAATCGCTTCGCGCGGCTTGTGCCCCAAGCCGCCGGCGGCCTTGACCATGAAACCGTGCCGCCCATCCCTGTTGACCGCGACCACGCCGCAATCATGCAACAAGGCTTGCGCACAATCAGCCTCGCAGGCCGAAAAGCTGAACTTGAATTTGCGCGGCAATTGCTGGTTGAGCGGGTTGCGCAA
>SCPW01000068.1 GCA_004298605.1 Gallionella sp. | reverse complement strand
TGTTGACCGACACCAGTTCAATGTCGGCCTTGAGCGGTTGCCCCAAGGCAGAAGCTACATTTATCCCGCCCATTCCCACGGCGTAAACGCATGTGGGCAGTGTCAGAACAGCAGTAATCCCGAGCACTCTCAGTATGGCCCGCGGCTTAACGTGCGTTATTTGCTCGCTCAGTCGAATGGCCAGCCATTTAATCAGTGATTTTCGCACGCCACCACCCTCGCTTTATTCATTGGACAAACAAAATACTATCATAGAGTTATCAGCGCAAGCTAATAATCCCTGTTCACAGCAAAAGCCCGCCTGCAACACCCCTTAGGCGAAATATTTTGCGACCAGAATCTCGGCGATCTGCACGCTATTCAATGCCGCGCCCTTGCGCACATTATCGCTGACCACCCACAGATTCAACCCCAGCGGGTGCGAGATATCCTCGCGGATACGCCCGACATAAGTCGCATCGTTTCCGGCCGCTTCGATCGGGGTCGGGTAACCGCCCGGCTCGCGCTTGTCCAGCACGATTACGCCCGGCGCTTTTTCCAGCAAGGCGCGCGCCTCGTCGGCGCTAATCTTTTTTCGGGTTTCGATATGCACCGCTTCGGAATGGCCGTAAAACACCGGAACGCGCACCGCCGTCGGGTTTACCTGGATGGAATCGTCTTCCATGATCTTCCGGGTTTCCCAGACCATTTTCATTTCTTCTTTGGTATAGCCATTTTCCATAAATACATCAATCTGCGGCAGCACGTTAAACGCGATGCGTTTAGGGTAAACCTCAACCGTTACGTCCTGCTGGTTGAACAGCGCGCGGGTCTGGTTGGCCAGCTCATCAATTGCCTCCTTGCCGGTGCCGGACACCGCCTGATAAGTCGCCACGTTGATGCGGGAAATGCCTACCGCATCCTTGATCGGCTTGAGCGCCACCAGCATCTGGATGGTCGAGCAATTCGGGTTGGCGATGATGCCGCGATTCTTGTATTGCGCGATGGCGTGCGGGTTCACTTCCGGCACCACCAGCGGAATATCGCGGTCGTAGCGGAAATGCGCGGTATTGTCGATCACCACGCAACCGGCGGCCGCAGCGATCGGCGCATATTTTTCCGACACGCTGCCGCCCGCCGAGAACAAGCCGATTTGCGCCTTGGAAAAATCGAAATCATCCACATTGATAACCGTCATATCCTTGCCGTTAAACTGCACCGTCGAACCGGCAGAACGGCTGGAAGCCAGCGGGTAAAGATTGCGCACCGGAAATTTGCGCTGCTCCAAGATAGCCAGCATCGCCTCGCCCACCGCACCGGTTGCGCCCAATATGCATACGTCGTATTGCTTGCTCATGTTTCTTCTCTCTAAAGTTAAATTCTAACGGGCATGGCACTTGTGCCGCCCCTGATAATGAAACACGCCATGCCCGTTTCCCTCTCCTCAATCCTCTCCCGCAAGCGGGGAGAGCGAAGCGAGGGGGGCGAAGCCAGGCGAACGAATCGCTGCGCGAGTTTCACTTAAAGTGCCGCGACGACCGCGTCGCCCATCGCCGCCGTGCCAATCTTCTGCATACCCGATTCATAAATATCCCCGGTGCGCAGCCCTTGCTGCAACACCTTGCGCACCGCGCCTTCGATGCGCTGCGCGATGTCTTCGCGCGCAAACGTATAGCGCATCATCATCGCCACCGACAGGATAGTCGCCAGCGGGTTGGCGATGTCCTTGCCCGCAATGTCCGGCGCAGAGCCGTGGCAAGGTTCATACAGCCCCTTGTTGTCCGCATCCAGCGAAGCGGACGGCAACATGCCGATGGAGCCGGTCAGCATCGACGCTTCATCCGACAGAATGTCGCCAAAAATATTGCCGGTCAAAATCACGTCAAATTGTTTGGGGGCGCGCACCAGTTGCATCGCCGCATTGTCCACGTACATGTGCGACAGCTCGACTGCCGGATATTCCTTCGCCACCTCGGTCACAATTTCGCGCCAGAACATGCTGGTATCCAGCACGTTGGCTTTGTCTACCGAGCACATCTTTTTATTTCTTTTCATCGCGATCCCGAAGCCGACATGCGCCACGCGGCGGACTTCCGACTCGCTGTAGTGCATGGTATCGAAGCCCTGCCGCTCGCCGTTAGGAAGCTCGCGGATACCGCGCGGCTGTCCGAAATAAATGTCGCCGGTCAGTTCGCGCAAAATCATGATATCCAGACCAGATACCAGCTCCGGCTTCAGGCTGGAAGCATTGACCAGTTCGGGATATACCAGCGCCGGGCGCAAGTTGGCGAACAAACCCAAGCCCTTGCGGATGCGCAGCAGGCCCTGTTCCGGGCGCATCGGGCGCGGCAGCGTATCGTACTGATAACCGCCCACCGCACCGAGCAACACCGCATCGGACGCCTGCGCCAGCTTCAGCGTCGCTTCCGGCAACGGGTCCTGGGCCGCGTCATAACCCGCACCGCCGATGTGCGCATATTCCATCTCTATCTTCAAACCGTCGCCGCGCAACGCTTCCAGCACCTTGGCTGCCTGTGCCACGATCTCCGGGCCGATCCCGTCGCCGGGCAAAACCGCGATTTTCATCATGATTTTTTGCTGCTTTCCGGATAAGTTAAATAAATAAATTGTTTAAGTTTGTACAACACCGCATAGAGAAAATCGGCCTGTTGTAATAATTGGTCAAAATGTTGCGCTTTAATCGCGTCCGGCTCGGTGTAATCATGGGTCGCCGCATTGCGCAAATCCCGTATTTTTTGCCAGTCGCCCATGTCGTCCAATACGCCAATTTGCGTCATGTAGTTCAACACATAAGTAAACACCCGCGTATCTTGATTTTCGATGCTGGCTACCACGTTCATTGCCGAAGCGAGGTGGTCTTGCAGCTCGGCAAAACGCGCTTTCAATGCCGCCAAAGATACTAGCTGTTGATCGTTCCACCGATCAAACGGCGCATCCACCTGCCACCATTTCCTTACATCGTTTTGAGAAAAAATCAGATGCGACTGCATCCTATCCAAAAGACGAATCTTTTCTCGCAATACCTCAATCAATTCCCCGCTCACAAGACCACCCCCGTTTTCAGAGCAATACGGTCAATCGGGCGACTAGCATCCGGCTCTGCCACCACCAAATCCACCGGATACAGCAACGCGCGCTCCAGCTTACCCAGGCAAGCAACGCGCTTGTTGAATAAATCTTCGCGCCGCACCGGCACAACATATAAATCCACATCGCCGCCGCGCTTGCCATCATCGGTGCGAGAACCGAATAACCACACCACCGCATCTGCGCCGAACACACTGGCGATGATGTGTTTAATCAGTATTTTTTCGTCCTCTGTCAGCCGCATAAATCACGCCAACAGCCAAGGCTGCGCCGCAAGATGCATCACCTCATACATTTTGATCTCGTCCACATGCTGCAAAGTCAGGCCGATATCGTCCAAGCCGTTCAGCAGACAATGTTTGCGGAAGGCTTCCACTTCAAACTCGTACACGGTTCCATCCGGCGCGCCGATGGTTTGCTGTTCCAGATCAATCACCAATTTGTAGCCGACATTCGCCGCCACCGCCTTGAACAGCGCATCCACTTTTTCCGCATCGAGGCGGATCGGCAACAAGCCGTTCTTGAAGCAGTTGTTGAAAAAGATGTCGGCAAAACTCGGCGCGATGATGGCGCGAAAACCGTAGTCTTCCAGCGCCCACGGCGCGTGTTCGCGCGATGAGCCGCAGCCGAAATTTTCGCGCGCCAGCAGGATCTGCGCGCCTTGGTAGCGCGGCTGGTTCAGCACAAAATCGGGGTTGAGCGGGCGCTGGCTGTTGTCCATGCCCGGCTCGCCGTGATCCAGATAACGCCATTCATCGAACGCGTTCGGGCCGAAACCGGAACGCTTGATCGACTTCAAAAATTGCTTGGGGATAATCGCGTCGGTATCCACGTTGGCGCGATCCAGCGGCACAACCAAGCCATCCAGCACAGTAAATTTATTCATTTACTTCGCCGACTTTTCCAATTTTTCGCCGCCCTTTTTGATGTCTTTGCCCAGCCCTTCAAAGGTATTGCAACCCACCAACATCAATACCGCCAATAACAATGCAACTGTTTTCATCACCGTCTCCTTCAATTGATACTCACATCCACAAAATGCCCGGCAATCGCGGCGGCAGCCGCCATCTCCGGGCTCACCAGATGGGTGCGCCCACCCTGCCCCTGCCGCCCCTCGAAGTTGCGGTTAGAGGTCGAAGCGCAGCGTTCGCCCGGCTCCAGCTTATCGTCGTTCATCGCCAGACACATCGAGCACCCCGGATCGCGCCACTCGAAACCGGCCGCGATAAAAATCTTGTCCAAGC
>SCPW01000067.1 GCA_004298605.1 Gallionella sp. | reverse complement strand
CGCTGCCGGGTGTCGATTCCAGCTCGATCCGGTTGCCACTGTCTTCGATCAGGGATTTGCACAGGAACAGACCCAAGCCGCGGCCCTTGTCCGGCGGTTTGGTGGTATAGGATTCCTCGAACGCGCGCGCCAGCACCTCGCTGCTCATGCCCTTGCCGTTGTCGTGCACCGTGATTGTCACCTCGCGCTCGGTCGCCTGCGTTGCGATGCGTATGGTAGGCGCGCGCTCGGTGATGCCTTCCAGCGCGTCGGCGGCGTTGATCAGCAGGTTCATCAGCACTTGCGTCAGATGATCGGCGATGGCGCTGACCGCCGGGATCTGGGAATCGAGTTGCAGCACCATGTCGATGCGGCGGAAACGATGGTCGTAGCCGATGAAATTGCAGGTGTTGCGCACCAGCGCGTTCAGATCGAGCAACTCCTGCTCCGGCGAATGCGGTGCGGTGAGCTCGGCGATCTGGCGCGAAATGGTGGCGATGCGTTTGGCCTGCGCCAGGATCAATTCGGGCGGGTCGATGCCGTTCTCGCCGGCCGCCGGGTAGCCGCCGCTGTCCTTCATCGACTGGGCAATGCCGGCAATGGCCGCAATCGGGTTGTTGATCTCGTGCGCGACGGCCGCCGCCAAGGAACCGATGGCCGCCATCTTCTCCTTGTGAAAGCGCTGCTCGCGTGCGATTTCCAGTTGTTGCTCCCAGCGCCGCAATTCGAACTGCATGCGGTTGACGGCCTCCATCAGACCGCCCACTTCATCGTGGCGTGTTACTTCCAGCGGGGGGCCGCGATAGCCTGACACGATGTCCAGGGCGCGCGCCGCGAGATTTTTGGCATCCAGGGCCAGCCGCGTCAAAAACAGTGTCACCGCCGCGCCAAAAAACACGACGCCGAACAGGCCCATGAACAAATTGGTCACCGATATCGCGCCGTACACATCGCGGTAGCGGTCCCACAGTATGTCGCGGCGCGTGCGCAGTTGGCGCGCCACCTGGTCCAGGTGCTCGGTCATTTCCCGCAGATTGTTTTTCAGCCCCGTCCCGCTGCCGATGGGTTCCAGGCTCAGCTTGTTGAGATCCCGGTTCAGGCGCTCCATGTTCACTTCGAGTTCAGGATAAAACTCCAGCAAGCCCTGCAGACCCGCTTGTGCCAGTTCCACATCGAGCGCCAATTCGTCCTCAAATGCCGGGAGCATGGTTTCGGAGATGAACCGTTCCTGCCACTTGAGCAAGGTGTGCGACACCGCATAACTGGCTTTCGCGAGCGCGCTTTCCTGGGTGTGGATCTGCTCCAATTCGACGGCATAGCGCAATAGCTTGGAGCGCTCCTGTGCCAGGATGAGTCCTACTACTCCCACGTAAATTACCAGCGCCATGAAAGCGAAAATGCCTTTTGCGCGCAGTGTGAGTTTCATCGGGGACCTGCTTGGATCAGACCTTGCCTAACGTAGGCATCCGTGGATTGCGCAGCGACGGCACAGAATTGGAGGTTTTGCATATTTCTGCGGTCAGACCTTGGGCGCCAGCTTCCGTTTCGTGTTTGGGCAATGCCTGCGATTTGAGCAAGAAGCGTGCCTGATCGGGATGATTGATCGGCGCTGATCCGCGTCAGCGTAAACTGCCAAGTCACCGCGAAAATTTTATCACCGGCAGGGGATTTTTCGTCGATGCCGGCGGGTTTAATGCAGGCCGTGGTGGTGCTGGAGAATGCCAACCAGGCCATTGATATTTGCGCAATGAGGCCTATGGTGCATCGGTATCCTTGTCGATTCCCAGCTTACGCATTTTTTCCCACAGATTTTTGCGGCTGATACCCAAGGAGTCGGCGCAGCTTTGAATCTGCCACTGACGGGCCTCAAGAGCCCGGACGATGAAGTCGCGTTCGCACTCGCTCAGATAGTCGCGCAGGCTGCTGGCCACGTCCTGCTGGCCACTGAGTGGCGGCGCCGGGCGGTCGAACAGGATGTCGTGCGAAATGGAGCGCCCGTCGCTCATCAGGCTGGCGCGCTCCAGGGCGTTCTTCAGCTCCCGGATGTTGCCGGGCCAGGGGTAGGCCTTGAGCGCGTGCTCGGCGGCCGGTGTCAATGTGGGCGGCGCCCTGCCACTGGCCGCGGCAATTTCCGCCAGCAGCGTGCGCGCCAGCGGCAGGATGTCCTCGGCGCGCTCGCGCAGCGGCGGAATGCGCAGCTCGACCACGTTGATGCGGTAATACAGGTCTTCGCGGAAGGCGCCGCTGACGACCCGCTCCTGCAGCACCTGGTGCGTGGCGCAGACCAGGCGCAGGTCGACCTCGATCGGTGTTTCGCCGCCCACCCGCACGATGCGGCGCTCTTGCAGCGCGCGCAGCAGCTTGACCTGCATGGCCAGTGGCATGTCGCCGATTTCGTCCAGAAACAAGGTGCCGCCGTGGGCTTGCTCGAACACGCCTTTCTTGGTTCGGGCGGCACCGGTGAAAGCACCTTTTTCGTAGCCGAACAGTTCGGCTTCCAGCAGGCTCTCGGTCAGCGCGCCGCAATTGACGGCGATGAAGGGTTTGCCGCCGCCCGTCAATTGGTGCAGCGCTTGCGCCACCCGCTCCTTGCCGACGCCGGACTCGCCAGTGATCAGTACCGAGGCGGCACTGCTGGAGAGGCGCTCCAGCATGGCTTCGATCTGCCGCATGGCCGGTGACAGCCCCAATTCGCCAGGCCGCGGCCTTGGGCCTGGCG
>SCPW01000066.1 GCA_004298605.1 Gallionella sp. | reverse complement strand
CGATGTAAATGCTGTCGCGCGTGGTGCCCGGCTGGTCGAACGCGATCACGCGCTGCTCGCCGAGGATGGCGTTTACCAGCGTGGATTTGCCGACATTGGGGCGTCCGACGATGGCGATTTTCGGCGGCTGATCTCCGGTGGATTCTTCTTCGCCGGCGAGCGGAAAATGCTCCAGCGCGAGCTCCACCACTTCCGTCACGTTGTCGCCGTGCGCCGAGGAAACCGGCAGCGGTTCGCCCAGGCCCAGCTCGAAAAAATCGGCGGTTACTTTGGCGCGCTGCATCCCCTCCGCCTTGTTGACCAGCAACAATATCGGCTTGCCGGCCTTGCGCAACTGCCCGGCAATGATGGTGTCCTGGGGCGTACACCCGGCGCGGCCATCGACCAGGAACAACACCATATCGGCCTCGTCCACCGCCTGGCGGCTTTGCTTGGCCATCTCGTACATGATGCCGTCCTTGGCGACCGGCTCCAGCCCGCCGGTATCGACCACCAGATAAGGCCTGTCCCCTACCCTGCCCTTGCCGTAATGGCGGTCGCGGGTAAGGCCGGGCAAATCGGCGACCAGCGCATCGCGGCTGCGCGTGAGGCGGTTGAACAGGGTGGACTTGCCCACGTTCGGGCGTCCGACTAAAACCAGTGTGGGCAGCATTTTGATAACCTTAAACCTGAAGTGTAAATGTGAAACGTGAAATGTGAAACGAAGAAGCGGTTCTACGTTTCACTTTTCACGCTCTTTCATCTAATGTATGGACAACGAATACAGCCCGCCGCCGCGCGTTTGCACCAGCAGCCCATCGTCCAGTTCGACCGGCGCGGTCCGGATCGCGCCGCCATCGAGCTTGATGCGGGCGGCGAAACTGCCGTCGTCGCGGCTCAGGCCATGCAGGTAACCTTCGTAATCGCCCACCGCCACAAAATTCCCAAACGCATGGGGCATGGTCGTGTCGCGCATGGACAATTGCTCGTTCTTCCATACCGTGCTGCCGCTGGTCTTGTCCAACGCGATCACCGAGCCTTTGGCATCGCTGAGGTAGAGATATTTGCGCAACAGCATCATGCCCTTGTCGCTGGAAATGTCGCGGTTCCACAGCGGGTTTCCTTGCGCGGCGTCATAACACGCCACACGCCCCTGGAAAGCGATGGCGCAGACTTGCTCGTCGTCCGCCACCGGGTTGCTGGTGATGTCGCTGATCCGCTCCAGTTCGGTGTTGCCGCGCGGCTGCGACACCGAGGTTTCCCACAGCGCCAAGCCGTCCTTGATATTCAGCGCAACCAGTTTGCCCCCGGCAAATCCGGCGAATGCCACGCCGCGCTGTATCGTCACCCCGGCATGGCTGCGCACCACCAGAGCCGGCGTGCTGCGTTCATATAGCCAGGCACGTTTGCCGTCTGCCGCATTCAACCCGGCAATGCGGCCATCGCCGCTGCGCACAATCACCACGCCGTCCGCGACTTGCGGCGCGCTCAGCACTTCGCTGGAAACTTTACTTTTCCAGCGCAGTTTGCCATCTTCATCGTAGGCCAGCACATCGCCCTTGCCGCTGCCGACAAGCACCAACCCCCCGCCGCTGCCCACACCGCCGCTTACCGCAATCCCGCTTTCGATGCGCCACACCTGCTTGCCGGTGGCTCGGTCCAGCCGCGTCAACGCGCCCTTGCCCGACGTACCGTAAATCGCATCCCCGGTCAGCGCGGGTTGCAGCAGATTCGCGCCCGAATCACCGATATCGGCATGCCAGCGCACCTGGAACCTGGCGGTCTCGCCGAACTCCACCAGCCTGGCAATCTCCACTCCGCCCTTCATGCCGACCCAACCCTGCACGGTGTCCATCGCGGAACAACCGCCCAGGGCGAGCAGCGCCAGCGACAATGCGGCCCCCTGGAAAAGCCGGCGGGGCAGGCGCGCCAAAATCACTGCGCAACCCCCAAATCGTCCATCTTCATCTGGATAAAATTGTGGTGCAAACTCCTGGAGTCGATCTTTTCGTAGGCCAGTTTGTATGCGCTCCTGGCTTCGGCAACCTTGCCCTGCGCGCCCAGCACATCACCCCTCAAGTCGGCATACAAACCGTCGAACGTGGCCGGATGCTTGGCTTCCAGCAGCTTCAGCGCCTCGGCATAATTTTTTTCATCCAGCAAAACTGCCGCCAGGCGCAGCCGCGCCACATCTTTCAGGGTGTCTTCGGCGGTGTTATTGATAACCCATTGCAATTGCGCCTTGGCGCGCGCGGCGTCCCCAGTTTGCTCGTTGGCTTGCGCCGCCAGCAGCGCGGCATAGGTGGCATATGCGGTCGAAGCGTATTTTTCCATCATCGCGGCGGCCGCATCGTTGACGCGCTTGGCATCACCGCTTTCCAGTTGGGCGCTGAACCCCGCATACAGCGTAACCGCTTCGCTGGCCTGCTTGCCCTGGTAATGCTGCCAACCGCGCCAGCCGCCCATCGCAACGACAACAGCCAACAATGCGCCGAGCACAAAATTGCCGTTGTCTTTCCACCACGCCTTGAGCGCGTCGATCTGTTCCTGTTCCTGCAAATCCAATGCTGCCATTTTCCACTCCTACCCGATAAATTCATTCACTGCCGCAACGATGTCCCGCACGCCCACCCGCACCTGCCCGCCGCCCTGCATCGGCTTCACGCTGGCTTCATCCGCCCGCGCCTCGTCATCGCCGATCACCACCGCCACGCGCGCGCCGCTGGCATCGGCTTTTTTCATTTGCGATTTGAAGCTGCCGCCGCCGCAATGCAGCAGCACGCGCAGGTTGCCGTCGCGCAATTGCTCCGCCACCCGGCTGGCCAACTGTCCGGCCAGCTCGCCCTGATGCACCACATACACATCCACCTCCGGCTTGGGCAACGCCATGCCGTCGTCCTGCAACAGCGCCAGCAGGCGCTCCACGCCCATCGCAAAACCCGTTGCCGGAGCGGGCTTGCCGCCAACCTGTTCGACCAGCCCGTCATAGCGACCGCCCGCGCAGATGGTGCCCTGCGCGCCGAGGCGCGTGGTCACCCACTCGAACACGGTGCGGTTGTAATAGTCCAGCCCGCGCACCAGG
>SCPW01000065.1 GCA_004298605.1 Gallionella sp. | reverse complement strand
GGGAAGCCTGCGCACCGCCTGCGCATCTCCGATGGACAGCGGCCTGACCGAGCCGAGGATGCCGACGCTCGCGCCGTGCGCCTGCTTCTTGCCCGGCTGGATGCCGATCAGGTTGGTGCCGAACTGGCTGAACTCGGACAGCACGAACTGGTGCAGGCCTTCGCCGATGGAGGTCAGCAGGATCACCGCCGCAATGCCGACGGCGATGCCCAGGCCGGTCAGGAAGCTGCGCAGCCGGTAGGCGACGAAGCTGGAGATGGTGAGGCGGATCAGGTCGGGAAGCAGCATAGATTAGTTTCGCCTAATGTGTAGTAGCCCGGACCTGAGCTGATACAAACGGTCAGTTTGCTTTTAATTATGGCGAATTCGCCATAATTAAAATCGGGGTTATGGACGCGCTCCCATATTCCGAGAAACTCCACAGTATTACGGTTACGCAACCAGCCCGAAATGAAAAAATCGCCATCTTTCACTTTCAGCATATCGGCCAGAGAAATGTAGTCATCATCCCGCTGGGGAAGAACGGTAATGGTTGTTCCCAAAACATCGATGGTTAATTTTTTCTCCTTACCCATATATCCCCCTCAGAATTTGTTAATCAGATGGATATCGGCCTACGCCGGTATGACGCAGTTCTTCTAATGGTCTCTCATCGCCAGCGCCTTTTGCGGGACATCGCTGATCAGAATATCCACGCCCAACCCCAGCGCCTTGCCGATTTCCGCATCGCTGTTGCACGTATAAACCGCGATGCATTTCCCGTGATCGCGCAGCAGCCCGACCATCGCATGGTCGAGCGAGCTTATCGGTAAGCATAAGCCATGCAGAAATGATTGCCCGATTAAAACACGCCGCGCATCGTCCGGCGTCTGCTCGGGTTCGAGGTTGTAAACCAGCGGAAATTGCGGCGCGCACTGGTGGGCATAAATAAGGCTGGCGAGATTGAACGAAGAAACCATGATCGCCTCGCCCCGCGCCGCGCCGATCATCTCCAGCGTTTGCCGCACCTTGGTTTCGTGGCGCGAGGGAGGCTCCCATTCGCGGTTTTTGATTTCGATCAGCAGGCGGCAACGCTTGCGGTAGGCGTCCAGAAATGCCTGCAAGCTCATGATGCCTTCCGGCGCCGCTTCCGCGGAAAGATGCGCGGCGAAATTCATCGCCCGCAACTGGGCATAATCGAAATCGTCGATGTGCTTGTCCGGCAAGCCGAGCTTGTTCAGAAAACGGTCGTGCCACAGCACGGCCACTTCATCGCGGCTGAGTTGCACGTCGGTCTCCATGCCGTCGATGGCGTATTCCAGCGCCCTGTCGAAAGCGGGGCGGGTGTTTTCCGCCGCTTCCTTATTGGCGCCACGGTGGGCGAATATCAGGGATTGTTTGTGAAGATTCATGCCTCGATTTTACCTGAGCCGGAGGAGCCAGCGTAGGGCGCAATAACCAACGGGCATTGCGCCGTATGTAATTCCGTTGCACTCTACCCGAACTACATTTCTGCCCGCTCATCCGTTACCCCCGGCGCAAGATCAGGTTCCCCGCACCGGCGCAAAACTTCCATGCGAGCCGCATTTCTCAGGCGTATAGCCGCAGCCCAGCCCTTTCCTTCCGGAACAATCGGCTGACCTATTGTGACGGTGATGATGCCACGGCGCGGGAACCAGTGGCCGTCGCGCAGGATGGAGCGGGTGCCGCGGATGCTCACCGGGACGACGGGCGCGCCCGCTTCGGCGGCGATGATGAA
>SCPW01000064.1 GCA_004298605.1 Gallionella sp. | reverse complement strand
TGCTTATGAAGGACTGGATTTGCTGTTGACCGCATTGCCGCGCATTCTCGACCAGGCGCCGGATGTGCGTGTTTTGCTGGTGGGTGGCGGGCCGCAGGAAGAGGCGCTGAAACAGCAGGCGCAGCGGCTCGGCATCGCGGACAAGGTGGTGTTCGGTGGCCGCGTACCGCACGGTGAAGTGAACCGCTATTACGATCTGGTGGATGTGCTGGTGTACCCGCGCCACCCGATGCGCCTGACCGAATTGGTCACGCCGCTGAAGCCTCTGGAAGCGATGGCGCAGGGGCATCTGTTTGCCGCGTCCGATGTGGGCGGGCACAAGGAATTGATCCGCGATGGCGAAACCGGCGTGCTGTTCAGGGCGGGTGACCCGCAATCCTTGGCGGATAAAGTGCTGGGCTTGCTCGAATCGCCCGGACAATGGCCCGCGCTGAAACAGGCAGGCCGCCGGTTCGTGGAAACGGAGCGTAACTGGAAAACCAGCGTAGCGCGCTATCAGGCCGTTTACGGAGGTTTGATGCGATCCCGCGAGGGTGCCCGTATATGATGCGCGTCGTAATGGCCGGCCCCCTGCCCCCCGCGATCGGCGGCATGGCCACGGTAATCAACGACATCGCGCATTCCAGCCTCGCGTGCGAGGTGGAGCTGGCGCTGTTCGATACCGGCAAACGCACGCCCGAGGGACGCCCGCTGACGCGGGCAATATGGACGCGCTTCGCGCTCTGGCGCGCCTGGTGGCGGGCGCTGGATCCCGCGCATTCCAGCGTGGCGCATATCCACACCTGTAGCGGGCTCACCTATTTCCTGGACGGATCATATGTGCTGCTCGCGCGGCTGCGCGGCGTGCCGGTGGTGCTGCATGTGCATGGCGCGCGCTTCGATGATTTTCTCGACAGGCTCCCGCCTCTCATGTTGGGTATCGCGCGCTTCATTGCGCGGCGCGCGGCGCGGGTGGTGCTGCTGTCGGGCGAATGGGAGCAAAAACTCTCGGTACGTTTGCCCGGCGCGCACCTGGCCGTGATCGAAAACGGCGTCGCCGAACCGCCGCCCATCGAAACGAACAAGACTGCCGGCAAGATCGTCGTACTGTTTCTGGGAAATTTGTGCCAGCGCAAAGGAATATGGGATCTGGTCGCATGCGCCGGGGCTCTGCCGCCCGCCGCGCGCCTGGTGCTGGTGGGCGGCGAAGAAGACCCGGGTATTGCCGCAGATTTGCGCAAATACCTCGCGCGCGAGGGCTTGGAAGACCGCGTCGAACTCACAGGCCCGGCGGTGGGCAAGGCCAAGCTCCGCTGGTTGCGCAGCGCCGATATTTTTGTGCTGCCCTCCTACGCCGAGGGCGTGCCGATTTCGATGCTCGAAGCCGCGGCGGCAGGGCTGCCTCTCATTGTTACGCCCGTCGGCGGCATTCCTTCGGTGTTGTCCGATGGCGAACATGCGCTGTTTGTGCAACCGGGCGACCACGACGCGCTGGCCGGCGCCATCAACCACCTGATCGGGGATCCGGCACTCCGCGCCAGGCTGGGTGCCGCGGCGCGCGAGCACGTCCTCGGACGGTTTGGCATCGAAAATACAGCACGCAAATATCTCGGCCTCTACCGCGAATTGAAGCCGGCATTGTTTTCGCCACAGACGCAAGCAGGTGGCGCGGAAGCAAGGGACTGAAGATGGGACTTTATACCTGGCTTGTCGCACACGCATTGTTTCCGCTCCAGGAGCGGCTCAAGAAACACACCACCGTCGCCGTGCGCAAACGCATGGAAGAAACGCAATGGTGGGACAGGGCGCAACTTGAGAGACTGCAAACCGGGCGCTTGCGCACCCTGCTTGAAAAAGCGGCTTCAGATGTCCCCTACTACCGTGAATTGTTTGACCGGATTGGTTTTAAACCCGCACAAGTGGCTGGCCTCGCCGATCTCGCACGCCTGCCGCTGCTCACCAAGGCCGACATCCGCGCCAACCTGGAGCAGCTCAAGGCCGTCAACGCGCGGGGCCTGGCGCGTTTTAACACCGGCGGCTCCAGCGGCGAACCGTTGATTTTTTTCATCGGCAACGAACGTGTCTCGCACGATGTGGCCGCCAAGTGGCGCGCCACGCGCTGGTGGGGCGTGGACATCGGCGACCCGGAAATCGTGGTGTGGGGCTCGCCCATCGAACTCGGTTCCCAGGACCGGATGCGCATGCTGCGCGACCATCTCATGCGCACCAGGCTGCTGCCCGCGTTCGAAATGTCGCCCGCCAAACTCGACGGGTTCGTGCGCCAGATCCGCGCCATGCGCCCGAAGATGCTGTTCGGATATCCGTCATCCATCTCGCACATCGCACGCCATGCCGAAGAGTGCGGCATCGCGATGGACGATCTCGGCATCAAAGTTGCTTTCGTCACCTCCGAACGCCTGTATGAGCATCAGCGCGAAACGATCCAGTGCGTATTCGGCTGCCCGGTGGCGAACGGCTACGGCGGGCGCGACGCGGGCTTCATCGCGCACCAGTGCCCGTCCGGTGGAATGCACATCACCGCGGAAGACATCATCGTCGAGACTGTGGATGCCGATGGAAACGCCACACCGCCGGAAACCCCCGGCGAAATCGTGGTGACGCATCTGGCAACGGGCGATTTCCCTTTCATCCGCTACAGGACCGGCGACGTGGGCGTGCTGACCGATGAGCCCTGCCCCTGCGGCAGGGGCTTGCCGCTGCTCAAGGAAATCCAGGGGCGCACCACCGATTTCGTGCTGGCGCAGGACGGCACGGTGATGCACGGGCTCGCCCTGATCTACGTGGTGCGCGACCTGCCCGGCGTGCGGGAATTCAAAATCGTGCAGGAGAGCCTGGACTATGTGCGCGTGCTGATCGCCACGGATGCGGATTTTGCCGATGCGAGCCTGAACTCGATTGCGGACGGCATCAAGAAGCGGCTGGGCGCCGGTGTCACGGTAAAAATCGAGCAAGTCGCCGAAGTCCCGAAAGAAGCCTCCGGCAAGTTCCGCTACATCGTCAGCCGCGTGGAAGGCATGGCGGGATCGCCTGTCGGCAAGGCGTAAACCATGATGCTGCGGGCGCAAACCAAAAGGGAATGCTAAACGATGCGTAGCATATTTGTGCTCACGATTGTCTTCCTGGGCTCGGCATGGGCGCTGGCGCACCCCTATGTCGGAGTACTTCTGTGGACATGGGTAAGCATGATGAACCCCCACAAATTTACGTGGGGCGCCGAAAACTTCCCGGTTGCCGCCGTAATCGCCGGTGCGACACTGATCGGAATTTTATTTACAAAAGATAAAAAGAATTTTTTCTTGTCAGCCCCTTCCATTGCGCTGATGCTCTTCATGCTGTGGGTTTGCGTTACCTATCTCTTTTCGTTTGACCGGGAAGGAAGCACCGAAATGCTGGGCAAGGTGCTCAAGGTCGACTTCATGATTCTCGTGGCGCTCGTTGTCCTTTACAGCAAACAGCACATAAACGCGCTTGTGTGGGTTCTCGTCCTGTCGCTCGGCTTCTATGGGGTCAAGGGAGGCATATTCACCTTGGCGACCGGCGGGAAATATATGGTCTGGGGGCCGGGCGGTTTCATCGGGGGCAACAACGAAATGGCGCTCGCCCTGGTCATGATTATCCCCCTCATGTACTTTCTTCGCGACCAAGCGCACAAACCCTGGCAGCGCCAGGCGTGGCTGGCGGCCATGGCCCTGACAGCCGTTGCGGCCATCGGCAGCCAGTCGCGCGGCGCATTCCTCGCCATTGCCGCAATGCTGGCGCTGCTCTGGCTGCGCGGTCGGCAGAAACTTTTATTCGGGGTATTGATGGTCGTGGGAGGCATTCTGCTTTTTGCCTTCATGCCCGAATCATGGCATATGCGCATGAGCACGATCGGCGAATACCAGAAGGATGGCTCCGCCATGGGACGCATCAATGCCTGGTGGTTCACATGGAATCTCGCGAGCGATAATTTTTTTGGTGGCGGATTCGATATCTACAACCCGTCCCTCTTCGCCTTTTACGCGCCGGAGCC
Organism: Gallionella sp.; assembly: GCA_004298605.1. Taxonomy (GTDB): domain Bacteria; phylum Pseudomonadota; class Gammaproteobacteria; order Burkholderiales; family Gallionellaceae; genus Gallionella. The sequence goes on along the minus strand of SCPW01000064.1, from coordinate 4,044 downwards.
GGAAAGCATCCACGTGGCGCACAGCATCTATTTTTCGGTGTTGGGCGAACACGGCTTCGTGGGTTTGATTTTGTTCCTGACCATCTGGGGGCTGACCTGGCACTGGGCCGACTGGCTCAGAAAAAATGCGGCAGGCAACCCGGAAACAGAATGGGCCGCAACGCTGGGCAGCATGTGCCAGGTCAGCCTGGTCGGTTATGCCGTCGGCGGCGCCTTCCTGAGCCTGGCTTACTTCGATCTTCCCTACAACCTCATGGTGCTGGCCGTGCTGGCGCGCCGTTGGGTCGAAGCGCGGCAGCGCGAAAAACATCCAGTATAGGGTGGGCGCAGCCCACCAAAACATCCGCGTGGGCTGCGCCCACCCTGCCGAAGCCGCTTCTCTCTCATGCCCGGCGGTGGCTCAGCCATTCCTCCAGCGTCAAAATAACCCAGAGCATCTTGCCGTAGTAAGTGGCGTGCCCGGTCATGTGCTCGGCGCGGATGTGGTCGATATAGGCGGGTTGCACCCAGCCGCGCTTCCTGAAATCGGACAGGCGATCCTCGATCCGTTCGCGCAGGGGCGCGTAGTCTTTCGCCCACAGCCCGAAGGGCAGCCCGAAGCCGTGCTTGCGCTTGTCGATGATTTCATCCGGCAGATAGCCCTTCAATGCGTTTCTGAAAAACCAGCGCAAGTATCTCCCTTTCACCTTCCAATCCGGCGGGACTTCCCCCGAAAAAGCCACCATCGCATCGTCGAGCAAGGGATAGCGCACCTCGATGCCCGCCGCTTCGGCCATGCCGTTCACCTTGCGCAAGTCGTTATCCGCCAGGGTGAATTTCAAATCCAGATGCATCATGCGGTTGATGCAGGAACGGGAGTCCGCCCGGTTATATGCGTCCTTGAGCAGGGCGGTGGGCAACTGGGGATCGATTGCTGCCAGAAAGCCCGCCGTGAACATCTGGTCGAGCGGCTGGCGGTAGATGAAGTTGTACGACTCCATGCGCTCCGGCAGCGGTATATTTGCCTGGAGCAGATAGTTTTGCAGCTTCCTGGATGGCGGAAAACGACCGAGCCCCGGCAAGGCCGCAACAGGCTCGATCAGGCCGGTGCGGAGCAAGGCCGGTATGGCGTGGTACGCCTCGAAAACTTTCTGTTTCGCATAGCGCGCATTGCCGCCAAAAATTTCGTCGCCGCCGTCACCTGCCAGCATCACGCGATAGCCGTCCATCTGCGCCATACGGGCGCAAAAATAAGCGGGCACGGCGGACTCGTTGGCGAACGGTTCGTCGTAATGCTGCGCGATGACAGGAATGGCGCTGAGAATGTCCTCCGGCTTCAGGTAATACTCGCGCATATCGAGCCCGAAACGCTTGGCCGCGATGCGCGCGTACTCCATCTCATCGAAGCCATCGGCGGAAAAACCGATCGAATACGTGCGCGCAGGCTTGCCGCGCAATTCGGTGAGCACGCCGGCCACGGTGGAACTATCCGTGCCGCCGGAGAGAAAAGCGGCGGTTGATTCATCCTTGGCCGATCGCCCGACACTTTCCCGCAGCACCGCATGAAACCGCTTCGACATCTCGTCAAAATCGGTGCGGGGTTCGTCGCGATATTTCAGATGCCAGTAAAAACCGCGCTCCAGCTTGCCATCCTTGAAGCAGGCATATTGCCCCGGCAGCAACTTCTCCACGCCCCGATAAATCGTGCCGGGCGCGGGCACATCATGAAAATAAAAATAGTTGAACAGTGCCTGGAAAGAAAGTGCCTTCCCAACGGCGGGATGCGCGGCCACGGCGTCGGCACGGCTGGCAAAAACGAGCCCTCCGCCAGTGTCGGAAAACGCCAGCGTATGCACGCCGATCCGGTCTATTGCCAGCAAGGCGGTATTCGCATGAGTGTCGATGACGGCCAACGCAAATGGCCCGCTGATTTTTTGCAGCGCGTCGCGGCCATGCTGCCGCCACAGCGCGAGCAATTGCTGCGCGGGCGAGGCCGCAGGTGATGCGCCTTCCAGGCGCGGCTGCCCGGTTAAGGCGACGCACAGTCCGCCTTCTTCAACGACGCTGTGCCGGTTATCGGCAGCCAGCGCGCAGGCTTCATGGATGAGAGATGCCGTGCCGGCAGGCCGGGCGCGGGCGGCCTCGCCCATGTCCGCCAACAGGCCGCCGCTGTCCTGTGCATGGGCGGCGCCGATGCCGAGCCAGCCCCAAAGCTTGTCCATACTGAATTCTCCCTATATTTTTTCAGCCTTTGCCCCGAAGCAAACGATAGGCGGGTGTAATTTTTTAATGAGTGTGAAATCATACAGATTCTTTGCCGTACTGGCCTGCGCAAAGCGCGGAGTTCTGCCGCGCAAGTGGTAGAATCGCAACGCACATTGACCCCAAATTAAAAAATGATTGCCGGAATAAGAAAAAAAATCGACCGGGCATGGTTCGACTTCCGATGCTCGGGTATTTTCGATACACCGCCTGTCAAATGCGACCCCGATAGCGGCATTTTGATCGTCAGCCAGTTGCACCACCCCGACATGACGATGTACATGCTGGCGATGAAATCGTTCGCGCGTTTCGTCAGGCCGCAGGGTTTCGTCATTGTGGACGATGGCCTGCTGCCGGAAGACCGCCGCATCCTTTCCGGGCACTTCGACCCGATCCGTTTCGTGCCCAGCGAGGGCGTCACGTTGGGCGCATGCCCCGCCGGCGGCTGCTGGGAACGCCTGCTCACGCTGAGCCTGGAAAACAGGGATCACTACGTCATTCAACTGGATGCCGATACCCTGACCTTGAGCGAACCGGCGGAAGTCCTGCAATGCCTGGCACAAAACCGGAGCTTTACGCTGGGCACCAGCACGGGCCGACAGGCCGTCGGGTTCGGCGAAGCAAGCCGTTTCGCCCACGAGAGCACGAACAATCATGTGCAGAATCATGCCGAGCGCGCGCTCGCAAGCTACCCCGGCCACGAGCATCTCAAATACGTCCGGGGATGCGCCGGTTTCACGGGGTTCGCCAGGGGCCAGTTATTGCCGGAAAAGATTCAGGAGTTCTCGGCCCAGATGGGAAAATTGGTGGGCAAAGAAAAATGGCGCGAGTGGGGCAGCGAACAGGTTGCCTCGAACTATATGGCCGCCAATGCGCCGGATTCGCTTGTGCTCCCGGTCGAACGCTACCCGTTCTGGAGGCCGGATGTGGATATCGCCAAAGCGGTGTTCGTGCATTTCTTCGGCGTATTCCGGTTCATGGGGGGCATGTACACCCGCCAGGCTTTGCGCGTCATCCGGCAGCTTTCTTCATGATGTTGCCGGGGTATGTGCCAGCACGGCTGGCGCCCTCCGACCGCAGATAGGGTTTCATGAGCCACAAGCAGGATCACTCCGAACTCGTCAATAAAATCCTCTCCGGCGCCCGCTGGGCGACAGTACTGCGGCTGGCGGCGCAGATATTCAGTTGGCTCAGCACCATCATCGTGGTCCGCTTCATCAGCCCGGAGGACTACGGGCTCAACGCCATGCTGGAATCCCCGTTGGTGCTGATGATGCTGCTCAGCACGTTGGGGTTGGATGCCGCGCTGGTGCAGGCAAAAAATATAAAACCTGAAGAGCTGCAAAGCATATTCGGCTGGCTATTGATCCTCAACGGAGTTTTATTTCTTTGCTATTTCTTTGGCGGTGCGGTGCTGGCATCTTATTTCAACGAGCCCCGCCTTGACGTGCTGGCCAAGGCATTGGCATTCATCTTTCTTCTGGTACCATTCAGGGTCATTCCCAATGCGCTGTTGGACCGCCAGCTCGATTTCAAGCTGAGGGCGCAGTTGGAAATCACTGCGACCGTTGCGGCAGCTATAACGACGTTGGCTCTGGCCTATTTTGGCGCAGGCGTCTGGGCTCTGGTGGCAGGCGTTATAGTAAGCAAGCTGCTGCTGTCTGTCTTGCTGATGATTTTCAAGCCGTGGTTCATTCTTCCCAAGTTTAATCTTGCCGCCACGAGGCGGATGATGTCCACCGGAGGAATCATTACCCTGAGCGGCGCGTTTCTTCTTTTGAGCGACCAGCTCGTCAGCCTGAT
>SCPW01000063.1 GCA_004298605.1 Gallionella sp. | reverse complement strand
CCCATGTCTTCCAGGACAGCGCCGAGATTGCTGTGCGCCCGCGCGTAATCCGGCTTGGCCTCCAGCGCCCGGCGGCAGCTTGACAGCGCCGCATCGAGCTCCCCCCGCCCCCTCAAAAGCACGCCCAGATTGTTGTGCGCCTCGACATAGTCCGGCTTGATCTCCAGCGCCCGGCGGTAGCTTGCCAGCGCCGCATCGAACCGCCCCATATCCATCAGGAGCACGCCCAGATTATTGTGCGCCTCGACGTAATCCGGCCTGATCTCCAGCGCCCGGCGGTAGCTTGCCAGCGCCGCATCGAGCTGCCCCCTGTCTTTCAGGACACTGCCCAGATTGTTGTGCGCCTCGACGTAATCCGGCCTGATCTCCAGCGCCCGGCGCAGGCTTGCCTGCGCGGCATCGGTTTGCCCCTGCGCGTGCAGGACCAGCCCCGAATTGAAATGTGCGTCGGCATAATCCGGTTTGATTTCCAGCGCCAGGCGCAGGTTGGCCAGCGCGGCGTCAAGCTGCCCCCGGGCATGCAGCATGACGCCCAGGTTGTTGTGCGCATCCGCCAGGCCCGGCTTGATTTTCAGCGCCCGGTGATAGCTCGCCAGCGCGGCATCGAGCTGCCCCTGCGCTTGCAGCGCGACCCCCAGGTTGTAATGTGCGTCGGCATAATCCGGCTTGATTTTCACCGCCCTGCGCAGGCTGGTCAGCGCGGCATCGAGCTCTCCCCGCGATTGCAGCAGAAACCCGAGATTGTTATGCGCCTCGGCATCGCCGGGCGCCAGCTCCACGGCGCGCCGCATCGCCTCGACGCCATCCTTGCCCTGCTTTTGCATGGCGAGACCCAGCGCGTTCCAGCCCAGAGCCCAGCGCGGGTATAACCCGACCAGCGGCTGCACCCGCTCTTCAAGCTCCCTGTAGCGTGCCGAATTGAATAGCGCCAGAACCTCTTGAACGGTAGCCGGGGAAGGTTGCGCCCTGTTATTGCCGCTCTTCGCGCGCACCAGCAATTGCTGCGCCTGCGGCGACTTTATCCCCCGTTTTATCGCGTCCTTGATGAGCGTCAGCGCATCTTTTGAACGGCCCATCTCCAGCAGGCATTCCGCCAGCGACAGCCAATATTGCCCGACCGACGGATCGGCTTCCCAGGCGGCCTGAAAATAAGGCAATCCCAGCTCCGCTTTGCCCAACTGCAACGCCATCAGCCCGAGGTTGTAATTTACGTCGGGATGCCCGGGTTCGATTTTCAGGATACTGCGGTAAAGCGCTTCCGCTTCGGGAAGCTTGCCCTGATGGTGACATGAAATTGCTTGCTGCAAGGTTTCGTCTGGATTCATCGTTCGGCAATCAGGCAAGATCAAAAACCATCGGTTCCGGCGTCCGGATTATGCGCCCGGTAAAGGCTATCGCGTCCAGCTTACCACAGGATAATGCCCCCCGGGCCACGCGTGGCACCCCAAACGCATTGATGCTGCCAAGCAGCTTGTAGTAAGCTGCCAGCCTTGATTCCACCGCAACAGGACAATGCAAAAAAATTGCCGCATTCTGCTGGTTGAGCCCAGCGCCAATTGCACGCGCGAAATTGTCGAGCAACTCGCGCCCAACCTGTCTTTTCTGGCGCATCGCGTGATCGCCAGCCCCTCCGATCTCACCCGTGCGCTGCAAGAAGAAAACTGGGATGCGGTGGTCTGCAGCAACAGCCTGCCCGCGACCGACACCCTGCACTCTTTTTTTGCCAACCTGCCCGGCATGGCTTGCCAGATGCGGCTGGACACGGCGGGCACGCTGCGCTTCCCATATGCCAGCGAAGGCTGCTTCGCCCTGCTCGGCATCGCCCCGCCGGAAATCGAGCTGCATTCGAATTTGCTGCTCGACATGTTGCACCCGGAAGACCGCAACGCGTTCTACAAGAGCATGCAGGAATCCGTCGCGCAGCACACGCCCTGGAACTGGGAAGGGCGTATCGTATTGCCGCCCGGCGGCGAAATCAAATGGGTGAACCTGCGCGCCACGCACCGTGAAACCGGCGCGCACGGCACCGTCTGGGAAGGTTTCATGGTCAACATCACCCAGAACAAGCAGGCCGAAATCGAAATCAAGCAATCCCGCCAGCGGCTGCGCGAGCTCTCTTCCCACATAGAAGCTATCAAGGAAGAAGAGCGCACGCGCATCGCGCACGAGATCCACGATGAAATCGGCGTGCTCCTGACCGCGCTGAAAATGGACCTGTCCTGGCTGGCGCACCGCTTGCCCGGCAACGACAGCGCGCTGCACGAAAAAGCGAAGACCATGTCGGAGATTCTGGACACTGCCGGTTCTGCGGCCAACAATCTGGCCCACAGCCTGCGCCCGGGCTTTCTCGACTATTTCGGCATCGTCG
>SCPW01000062.1 GCA_004298605.1 Gallionella sp. | reverse complement strand
CGCCCTTTGTAGGCAAACATGCCCACCTTCAGTCTTCCACCTGGTTGCTGACGCGCATCACTTCGGCGACGGTGGTGTGGCCCTGCTTCATCTGTTCCAGCGCGTGGTCGAGAATGGTCTTGCCGCGCATATGCTGGCGCGCAATCTGCATGAAGTGGGCGGCGTTGTCATGGGCTGCGGCCTCGATCATCTCGCGCCCCATTTCCAGCATTTCATACACGCCCATGCGCCCGCGGTAACCGGTGCCGTTGCAATGCGAGCAGCCCCGCCCGCGCAGCAATCCGCCCCACTGTTCGGGCGGCACGCCCTCTGTCTTCAGCCATTCGCTTTCCTGCGGGGCGGGGATATGCGGCTCGCTGCAACTTTCGCAAACGCGCCGCAGCAGCCGCTGCGCCACCACCGCCTGCACCGAGGAAGCCACCATGAAGCGCGGCGTGCCCATATCCACCAGGCGGAACAATGTGCCGGCGGCGTCGCGGGTGTGCAGGGTGGAAAACACCAGGTGCCCGGTCATCGCCGCGCGCAAGCCGATCTGCGCGGTTTCCGCATCGCGCATTTCGCCGATCAGGATGACGTCCGGATCCTGGCGCAAGGCGGAACGCAGCACGCGCGCGAAAGTCAGCTCGATCTTTTCGTTGACCTGCACCTGGTTGATGCCGGGCAGGCGGTATTCCACCGGGTCTTCCACGGTGATGATCTTTTGTTCGATGGTGTTGATCTCGGCCAGCGCGGCATAGAGGGTCGTGGTCTTGCCGCTGCCGGTCGGGCCGGTGACCAGCACCATGCCGGTGCTGCGCCGGATAATTTCGCGGAAACGCTTCAACATCTCCGGCGGCATGCCCAGCTTATCCAGGGAGGCCATTCCGCCATCCTGGCGCAGCAGGCGCATCACCACCGTTTCGCCGTATTGCGTGGGGCAGGTGGCGATACGCACATCCACGCCCTGATCCCGCACCCGCACGTGGAAGCGCCCGTCCTGGGGCAGCCGCTTTTCGGAAATATCCAGACCCGACATGAGCTTGAGGCGCAGCACCAGCGCGGGTGTGATTTTGCTGTCGGCTTCCATTTGCAGGTGCAGCAAACCGTCTATGCGGAAACGGATGACCAAGCGCCCTTCCTGCGGTTCGATATGGATATCCGACGCGCGGACCTGCGTGGCGTCGTCAAACATGGTCTGGAGCAGCTTGACCACCGGGGCATCTTCCGTGCCGGCAGTGTCGGTCAGCGTGCCAAAATCCACATAGGTGTCGCCCAGGTCTTCGCTGAGCTCGCGCGCCAGGCCGGTGATTTCCTCTGTGCGGCGATAACCGCGGTCGATGGTCTCCAGCAGTTTCCCTTCGGTGACGACCGCGATGTCGATATCGCGTTTGACGATGCGGGCGATTTCGTCGAAGGCGAACAGGTCGGTCGGGTCGGCCATGCCGACCAGCAGCAGGCCGTCGCGCTCCTCCAGCACGATGGCGCGGAAGCGCCGCGCCTGGTTTTCCGGCAACAGCCGGACCAGCCCGAGATTGATGTTGTAGTACTTGAGGTTGATATAGGGAATGTTGAATTGTCTGGCGAGCGCCTCGGAAATCTGCTCTTCGCTGACAAAAGCGTTGTCCACCAGCACCCGCCCGAGCTTGCGCCCGCTGCGCTTTTGCTGCTCAAGCGCAATCCCGAGCTGTTCTTGCGAGATGAGCTTCTGCTGCACCAGCAAATCGCCCAAGCGGATTTTCTCCGGACGCGCCATAATTCCTCCCCCGATATTTTTAACCCCGACAGGGGCGAAAGTTAGCCCTTTTTCCCAACACTGACAAGCCTTCCGGGATGTTTTCATGTTCCATCTGATCCTGTACCAGCCGGAAATCCCGCCGAATACCGGCAATATCATCCGCCTGTGCGCCAACACCGGCTGCCAGTTGCACCTGGTCAAGCCGCTCGGCTTCGCGCTGGAGGATAAACAGCTCGTCCGCGCCGGGCTGGATTACCACGAGTTCGCGACATTGCGCGTACACGATACTTTGCGGGATTGCTTGCCGGCATTCGACCCGGCGCGCGTTTTCGCGCTCACCACAAAAGGCGCGCAAGCCTTCCACCGGGTGGCCTACAAGCCGGGCGATGCGTTCCTGTTCGGCCCGGAGAGCCGCGGCCTGCCCGCCGAAGTGCTGGATCAATTCGACGCCGGGCAGCGGGTGCGCCTGCCGATGCTGCCGCACAGCCGCAGCCTGAATTTATCAAACACGGCGGCTGTGGCGGTTTTTGAAGCGTGGCGGCAATGCGGGTTTGACGGGGGGTCGTAGGGGCGCGATGAACCGCGCCCTACGAGAATTCCAGATTAGGCGCGCGGTTCAACAGCGCGGCCACCGCTTCGGCGGCGGGAATATGCTCGTAAATAATGCGGTATACGGCCTCGCAGATCGGCATTGCGACCCCCAGGCGTTGCGCCAGGGCATGCACTTCGCGTACCGTGTAAACGCCTTCGGCAACGTGCCCGAGCCGGCGCAAAATTTCTGAAAGATCGTGCTGCTGCGCCAGCAGCAAACCGACCTGGCGGTTGCGCGACAAATCGCCGGTGCAGGTGAGGATCAGGTCGCCCGCACCGGACAGTCCGCTCAGTGTTTCGGGCCGCCCGCCGAGCTTCAGCCCGAGCCGCGTGATCTCGGCCAGGCCGCGTGTCAGCAAGGCGGCGCGCGCGTTACAGCCCAACCCCATACCGTCCGAAATACCGGCGGCAATCGCCATGACGTTCTTCACCGCGCCGCCGACTTCCACGCCGATCACATCGTTGCTGGCATAGACGCGCAGGCGCGCGTGGTGCAGCGCTTGCGCCGCGCTGCGCGCAAACTCCCCGTCGCCGGAAGCGAGCGTCAATGCGGTAGGCAGGCCGAGCGCCACTTCCTGCGCGAAACTGGGGCCGGACAATACGCCGCACCGGAACCCTTCAGGCAGCACTTCGGCGGCCACTTGATGCGGCAGTTGCGAAGTCTCCGCCTCGAAGCCCTTGCATGCCCACACCACCCCCGGGAATTTTACAATGCCTTTCTCGTTTGTCCTTTCTCCCGCTTGCGGGATAACCAGCGACTTGGCTGCGGTTGTTTGCAGCCTAGTCGAATGGCTAGTTGTTTCACCCAGAGAGTTAGAGAGAGGGAAGCGGCTGGCGATCAATTGCAACATTGGGCGCAATGCGGCGGTCGGCACGGCGATGATGGCCAGATCGGCAGCCGCCAATGCGCCGGGGAAATCCGCGCTCAGTTCGAGACCGTCAGGCAGCACGATATCCGGGAGATAGCGCTGGTTGCAGCGCGCGATGCGCATCGCTTCGATTTGCGCGGCGTCGCGCGCCCACAGCGTGACGCGATGGCCGGCGGCCAGGCTGACGGCCAGTGCGCTCCCCCATGCTCCCGCGCCGATGATGGTGATGTTCATATCGTTGGGGCGATCAATCGCCCCAGACTTCGGTGCTGCGCACATAGCCGGTTTCGCCGTCCTGGTGGCGCACCTTGACCCAGCCTGTGCCGGTCGATTCGATGTGCTCCAATGCCACCTGCTGGCGCACCTGGAACAGGCGCGCCGCGCCCAGGTCCGCTTCCGCGCGCACATCCAGCAGCGGCGGCAGCGCGAACACGTACCGCTTGTTGCTCAACACGCGCTTTTCCACCCAGGACATCTCGCCCTTGCTGTCGCGCACCTTGACCCAATTGTCCAGCGTGACGACTTGCTCGAAAGGCATGTAGCGGTTCACCGCAAACTTCTTTTTCGCTTTGAGCGAAGGCGCGTCGTAGAGTATCGCGCTGCCCTCGCCGACCGACACAAAATCCGCCGCATATGCCGCGCCCGCGCCGCAGAGCAGCCCGGCCACAACCATTAAACGGGCCAGCGCGACCGGACGCGGCGGATCGAGGGGTTTCATCAGTGTGTGGTCGCCGCGGCGCCCTGCGCCTGTTGCTGCTTCTGTTGCTGGAAGAGCACCTCGAAGTTGATCGGGTTCAGCAGCACGGGCGCGAAACCGGCGCGCACGGCGGTATCGGAAACAACTTCGCGCAGATAGGGGAACAGGATGTTCGGGCACATTACCCCGAGCACCGATTCCATATCTTCACCGGGCAGGTTGCGCAACCGGAAGATGCCGGCCTGCTTGGCTTCGATCAGGAACATCACTTTTTCGCCGATCTTGGTCGTTACCGTGGAGGTGATCACCACTTCGAACACTTCCTGCTCGATCGGCGCGGCCTGGGTGTGCAATTGCACATCGACCTGGGGGGCTTCGCGCTCCAGAAAAATATGCGGGGCGTGCGGGATCTCCAGCGAGAGGTCTTTCACGTAGAGTTTCTCTATGTTGAACGAAGGTTGGTTGTTGTCTTGGGCAGCTTCAGTCATGTTTCTTCCTTTGTGGTTATGTTGCTAAAAGTTTGGCCAGTTCGCCGGCATGGTCGAGCGACGCGAGATCGTCATAACCGCCGATGTGCTGGCCGTTAATGTAAATTTGCGGCACGGTGCGCCGCCCGGTTTTTTCCATCATCGCCACGCGCAATTCCGGTTGCAGATCGACGCGGATTTTCTCGATGTCCCGCACGCCCCTGCCGCGCAACAACTGTTCGGCCCGCACACAATATGGGCAGACCGCGGTGCAGTACATCAATACTCTGGGCATTATTTTTCCAGCGGCAGGTTGGCCTTATGCCACGCCGTTATGCCGCCCGCCAGATTATATGCCTGGGCAAAGCCCTGCTTGCCCAGCATCGTGCAGGCATTGCCGGATCGGTTGCCGGTGCGGCAGATTATCAATACGGGCCGCTCCTTGTGCTTTTCCAGTTCACCGATGCGCTCCTTGAGTTTGCCGAGCGGGATCGATTTTGAATTCAACACGTGCCCCGCCTTGTATTCGCTGTCCTCGCGCACATCCAGCACCAGCGCATTTTTATGGTTGATGAGTTGCAGGGCGGCATTGCAATCCACTTCCTTGATGCCGCGGATACGGTTGCCCAGCAGCGACCACAACAGCATGGAGCCGCTGAATATGGCAATAAAAATGGGTAGGATGTTACTGGTGATGAACTGCACGCGCATACTCCTGTTCTTTTTGGAGGGCGAATTCTAGCAGAGCGGAAAAATGTGCGGGGTCTTTCTCCGCAAGCCCGGCCATCTGTTGGCGCGCGACGGCGAATTCTCCCGGATATGACCAGATCGCCTGTTTCAGTACAGTTCTGGCCTGTTCCTGCTGCCCGGCCTGCGCCAGCAGCAATGCCTGGCGGTACACCACCACGCCTATCGGCACAAAATGCATCACGCGTGTATTCAACTCCAGCTTTTCATCGAGGCCTTCACCGTTTACCTCGATCAGCGAACTCATGAACAGCTCGGCGTAGGGCGACAACAGCGACCCGCGGCGCACGGCGGCCAGGCCATCCCGCGTGCGTTCGAGCGCGCCGCTGCCGGCGGCCGATGCCGGGCGCATCGCCAGGATATGCTCAAGCTGGTGGTAGCCGTTGCGCAATAGCAGCAGCGTCAGCAAGCCCAGCAACAGGATAGACGCTACCGACATACGGCCGGTGTCGCGCAATTCCAGGCGGTAACGGGTTTCGTCCAGAGCGCCCAGCAGAATCGCCGCAACCGCCACAAAATAGGTGTACCACAACGGGTATTCGAGCAGGCTGTGGATGGCCAGCACCCCCAATACGGCGTAGCCCCACCAGTGCGCCGCATCGGGCTTTGCGCGGCGCTGACCATTCTCCATCGTGCTTGCCCGATCGGAGATTGCGTACCTTTGGTGCAATCCGTACAGCCAGGCGCCCAGCGAGGCGAACAATACCAGCAACCCGGCGGCGCCCGCTTCGGCGGCCAACTGGAAAATCAGGTTGTGCGCGTTGTTGTACAAGCCCGTGACGTTGCCGTGCAGCACCGGCGCCAACTGGAAATGCTGCCAGGCGAATTGCCCGAAACCGGCGCCCAGCCACGGCGATTGCGCGAACATCAGCCCCGCTTCGCGCCACAAATACAGGCGTATCCCGCCCGATGCGCCGTCGCCGAACAAGCGCTGCATGGTGTCGATGCTGCTGCCCGCGCTGGCCAGGAACGGCAACTGCACGATCAGGTGCATCGAGCCGAAGCCCGCCACCAGCAGCAGGCAATAGCGCAACAGCGGTCTCTGCCCGGCATCGCGCCGCGCCCACCACCATGCCAGCCCGCCCATCATCAGCAGATACAGCCAGGAACTGCGCGAGCCGCTCAAGGTCATCACGAACAACAGCGGCGCGGCCAGCAGCGCCGCGTAGCCCGCCTTGATCCGCCGCCGCTGGTGCAGCAGGCCGAGCGAGGCCAGCCCCAGCGCGATGTAATTGGCGAAATGGTTGGGCTGCGCGAGGTTGCCGAACACGCCGGAGGAGACCTTCATCACCACCACCGCGTCCAGCGGCGTATGCCAGCGATAGTGTTGCAACACACCGATCAGCGCGTTGAGCTCCGCGCCGGCCAACAAAAAAACCGCCAGCACCTGCGCCAGTTTGGCCAGGCCGAAGCAGTCGCGCAATCTGGCGCCGAGCAACATCAGCAATGCCGCGAACAGCAGGTAGAAGATATACAGCAAGGCCTGATTGAAATAGGCAACCTTGCCCAGACCCCATTGCAGCAATACCACGGCGATCAGGGCGGCGGGGAATTGCGCGATGCGCGGCATCTCCGGCTTCTGCCAGAAATCGCGCGCAGCCAGCAGGGATAGCGCCAGCACGCCGAGCAACGCGCTCCACCACTCCTGGTAAAACGTGGTCAGCGGATATTGGTGTTGGTAATGCAGGAAAGGGAAAACCCACATCAGCCCGGTCAGAGCCAGGCTGATGTGTGCTAAGCGCAAGGATTGCAACGGCTTGTTCAACAAGAACAACTCTTGATGCCGAACTTTGCCAGGATGTTGGTCAACGGGCAGAAATTGGTGAAGCCGCTCTGAAATAAATTCAGGCCGACAAACGCGGTGAACCACAAAAATTTATCGCTGACAAACAGCGGGCTGGCCGCTACGCCCAGCGACAGCGACAACAGGACAAAACCGCCGGCAACGATACGGACTATGCGTTCTGCGTTCATGATGCGCTCCATTAAAGGTTTTAGTGCTTTTTTCGTTTGCCCCCTCGCCCGCCTGCGGGATAACCAGCGGCTTGGCTGCGGTTGTTTGCAGCCTAGCCGAATGGCTAGTTGTTTCACCCAGAGGGTTGGGGAGAGGGCGATATGGTGCGGATTCTACTGAAATTTTCTGTATGCAAAAGAATGCGCGGGCACAAAAAACGTGCCCACCCTACAATTTTTTGTACAAAGTTGCGTAATACAACACCGGGATCACCACCAGTGTCAGCAAGGTGGAGATGAGGATGCCGAATATCAATGAGATCGCCAGGCCGTTGAAAATCGGGTCATCCAGGATGAACAGCGCGCCCAGCATCGCGGCCAGCCCGGTCAGAACAATCGGCTTGGCGCGCGCCCCGGCGGCGGCGATCACGGCTTGCTGTAAAACCTCGCCCTCCGCCAGTTTGAGATTGACAAAATCCACCAGCAGGATCGAATTGCGCACGATGATCCCCGCCAGCGCGATCATGCCGATCATCGACGTCGCGGTGTACTGTGCGCCGAGCAGCGCGTGGCCGGGCATCACGCCGATGATGGTGAGCGGGATCGGCGCCATGATGACCAGCGGCACGAGGTAGGATTTGAACTGCGCCACCACCAGCAGGTAAATCAGGATCAAGCCCACGCCGTAGGCGATGCCCATGTCGCGGAAAGTCTCGAAGGTCACCTGCCATTCGCCGTCCCATTTCAGCGCGTAGCCGGCATAGGGGTTGCCGGGCTGTTTGAAATAATAGCTTTCCAGCTTGCCGCCCTGCTCCAGCGCCATGCCGTTTACCTTGCCGTCAACGCCGAACATGCCGTACAGCGGGCTATCCAGCTTGCCCGCCATATCACCGAACACATACACCACCGGCAGCAAATCCTTGTGATAAATCGGATAGTCGCGCTGCACTGGAACCGCTTGCACTACCTCGGAAAGTGGCACCAGTACGCCGTCGCGCGCGCGCGCCTTGAGTTTGAGCACCTCGTCGATCCGGCCGCGCCGTTCGGCGGGCAGGCCGATGCGCAACGGCGGCGCGTATTTCGCGTTGGCGTCGTGCAATGACGCAACATCCTGGCCGGACAAGGCAGCGCCGATCACGTCCACAATGTCGCGCGGCGCAACGCCGAGCAAAGCGGCCTTGCTCTGCAACACATGCAACTGTAGCTTGGGCGCGGATTCCGTGACGGTGTCGTCGATGCCGACAATACCGTCGGTTTTGCCGAATTGTTCGCGCACCTTGCCGGCCACCTGGCGCGCGCCTTCATAGTCCGGCCCGTATATTTCCGCCACGATGGGCGACAGCACCGGCGGGCCGGGCGGCACTTCGACAATTTTTACTTTCGCGCCGCGCGCTCGCGCGATTTTCTGGATCGGCTCCAGCACGGCGGTGGCGATCTCGTGGCTGCTGCGGCTGCGGTGGTGTTTGTCGCGCAAGTTGACCTGAATATCGCCCTGCCAGGCGGCGCCGCGCAAATAATATTGGCGCACCAGCCCATTAAAATTGATCGGCGATGCCGTGCCCGCATAAGCCTGGTAATCGGTTACCTCCGGCACGGTGGCCAGATAGCCGCCGATTTCGTGCAGCGCAGCGCCGGTCTGCTCCAGCGCGGTGCCGACAGGCATATCCACCACCACCTGAAATTCCGATTTGTTGTCGAATGGCAGCATTTTCAGGATCACCAGTTTTACCACGCCCAGCGATACGGCCAGCAGCAGCGCGGCGAGTATGCCCAGCCACAATTTGCGCCGCGCGGGTTTGCCGTGCGCGCCATTCAGGAACGGGCTCAAGCGTTTATGGAAAAAACGACCAATAGCGGTGTCGCGCTCAGCGCGAACCCATCCCCCTCCCAACCTCCCCCTTGAAAGGGGAGGAGCAATCGCCCCTTCCCATTCAGGGGGAAGGTTGGGATGGGGGTGGGTTGGAGGAAGTGCCGCATGTTTACCGGAAAACCGCAGCACCAGCCACGGCGTGATGACAAACGCCACCGCCAGCGAGATCAGCATACCCATGCTGGCGTTGATCGGGATCGGGCTCATGTACGGCCCCATCAAGCCGCTGACGAACGCCATCGGCAACAGCGCGGCAATCACTGTGAAGGTCGCCAGTATGGTTGGGCTGCCGACTTCATCCACCGCTTCGGGAATGATTTCCGCCAAAGATTGATCCGGCGCCAAAGCACGACGGCGATGGATGTTTTCCACCACCACGATTGCGTCATCCACCAATATCCCGATGGAAAAAATCAGCGCGAACAGCGAAACCCGGTTCAGCGTGAAGCCCCACGCCCAGGAAGCGAACAAGGTCGCGGATAACGTCAACAACACCGCGATGCCGACCACCAGCGCTTCGCGCCGCCCCATCGTCAACCACACCAGCGCGACCACGGCGAGCGTGGCGAACAGCAGTTTTTGGATCAGCTTCATCGCCTTATCGTTGGCGGTCACGCCGTAGTTGCGCGTGACGCTGACCCGCACGTCGTCGGGGATCACGCTGCCCTTCAGCTCGTCCACGCGCGCCAGCAATTTGTCGGCGATCTCCACCGCGTTTGCGCCGGGTTTTTTGGTGACCGCCACCGTCACGGCAGCAAATTCGCCTCTGGCCTTGATTTGCTTGTCTTCCGCCGCCGGGCCCGCGCCCAGCCACACATAGCTGGACGGCTGATCCGCGCCGTCCAGCACTTCGGCAACGTCGCGCACAAACACCGGTTTGCCGGCAGACACGCCGATCATCAACTGCCTCACGTCGCTGGCATCGCTCAAAAAACTACCGGTTTGTACCAGCACTTCGCGGTTGTTTTGCACCAGCGTTCCGGCGCGCTGCGAAACATTGGCGGATTGCAGCGCACCGCGCACATCCTGCACGGTGAGCTGGTATGCGTTCAGCCTTTCCGTATCGAGCAGCACGCGCACCATGCGTTGCGTCGCGCCCAGCGTATGCACTTCGCGCGTGCCCGGCACGCGTTTCAGTTCGGCCTCGATGGCATGCGCCACCTGGGTCAATTCGATGCCGCCGCCCACCGCCTGCTCGCGCCACAAAGTCAGCGCGACGACCGGCACATCGTCGATGCCTTTGGCTTTGATGACCGGTTGCGCCACCCCCAGCGTGGCGGGCAGCCAGTCGGAATTGGCATTGACCACATCATGCAATTTCACCAGCGAAGCGATGTGGTCTTCGCCCACCTTGAATTGCACCGTGATGATCGCCATGCCGGGCTGGGACACCGAATACACATGCTCCACCCCGGCTATTTGCGACAGCACCTGCTCGGCGGGCGCAGCCACGGTTTGCGCGACATCCTTGGCCGAAGCGCCCGGATAGGCGACCAGCACGTCAGCCATGGTCACGCTGATCTGCGGCTCCTCCTCGCGCGGCGTCACCAGCACGGCAAACAAGCCCAGCAGCACGGCGACCAGCGCCAGCAGCGGGGTCATCTGCGAATGCAGGAAGTATTTGGCGATGCGCCCTGAAATGCCCATTTTTTCCCGGACCCCGCAGTTACGGTCTACTTCAATTTTGCAATCCCCAGCGCCTTCAGCACTACCTTTTCAAAGACCGGCTCGGTTGTGCCTTTCTTCATCTTGCGGATGAAATACTTCTCGAACGCAACCTTGGCCAGGTGTACCCATTTACCCTCCGAGAACCAGTTCACGTTGCGCGGCGGGATTTGCGGCATCGCCACGAACGCGATCCCGCTGTCGCCGAAATCCGCCAGGCAGAACGCATTCCAGGTCGCCTTGCTGGATGGCGGATTGCCGTTCAGTTCGGCGCAGATGTTATGCACGGTCGCCGACACCATGGATTCGATCATGAAGCCGGTCTTGGGTGTGCCCACCGGCACCGGCGTTTTTTCCACCGGCGGTATCGCCACGCACACGCCGACCGAATAAATGTTTTTATATTTCGGGTTGCGCTGGTACTCGTCGATCAGGATGAAGCCGCGCGGGTTGGTCAGCCCTTCGATGCCAAACACCGCGTCCACACCCTTGAAAGCGGGCAGCATCATGCTGTAGGCAAACGGCAGTTCGTGGGTCATTTTTTCCTTGCCCGCGTCGTCGTGTTCCGTGACGAACATTTTGCCCGCCTCGACCTTGGTGACCTTGGCATTGCAGATCCACTTGATGTGGCGCTCGCGCATCGCGGATTCGAGCATCCCTTTCGAGTCTCCCACCCCGCCCAGCCCCAGATGCCCGATGTAGGGCTCGGAAGTCACGAAAGTCATCGGCACCCGGTCGCGGATTTTGCGGCGGCGCAAGTCGGTTTCCATGACGAAGGCATACTCGTAAGCCGGGCCGAAACACGATGCGCCCTGCACCGCGCCCACCACGATCGGGCCGGGGTTCCCGACAAAATGCTCCCATTCTTCCTGCGATTTCATCGCGTGATCGACGTGGCAAACCGAGTGGGTATACCCGCCATGCGGCCCCAGCCCCTCGATTTCATCGAAGGCCAGCTTGGGGCCGGTGGCGATCACCAGAAAATCGTAGTCCACCTGCTGCCCGTCATTCAGTTCGAGGCGGTTCTGCTCGGGGTGTACGCGCTTCACGCCGGTGGAAATAAAGCCGATGTCTTTGCGCTCCAAATAAGGGCGGGCCGGAAACTCGATGTCCTCCCGGCTGCGCCATTTCACGCCCACCCAGGGGTTGGACGGCATAAAGTGAAAATTTTCGCTTTCCGAGATGACCGTTACCTTGTCGCCCCCGCGTATCTTCTCCCGCATTTCGTAAGCCAGCGGCATGCCGCCGATACCCGCGCCCATGATGACGATATGTGCCATGATCGAACCCTCCGTAAGTTGACGAACCGCTACCTCTGCTTCGCACCCCACATCCCGGCCTTGACCGGATCCAACGCCACTTTCTCGCCCGCCTCCAGCCCCGCCAGCACTTCCACCACGCCATCGGCAGCCGCTTCGCCGAGCCGCACCTGACGCAATTTCACCTCGTCTTTTTCGCCCACCACATACACGGCAACCACTTCGCTGCGGCGCAACACGGCGCTCGCGGGAACCACCAGCTTGCTGGTCTTGCCGACGGTAAAATGAATACGCACAAACATGCCCGGATAGATGCCCGCTTCATTGGCGGGCAAATACACGCGCACCTGCGTACTGTGGGTGCGCGCATCGGCAAGCGGTTGTATGGTTACCTTGGAAGGCTTGATCCGGCGGTTCAGCGAAGGCGCTTCCACCATCGCTTCGGGGCGGATGCCGATGTCCGCCAGCTTGTCTTGCGGCACGCTGGCTACCACACGCATTTCGGCGGGATCAAAACCCGTCATCAACGGTTTGCCCGGCATCACCGTTTCGCCGACCTCCACCAGCCGCGCCGCCACCACCCAACTGTAGGGCGCGATGACAGCCGCATAACCGTGCGCGAGACCGGCCTGCCCGGCCCCCGCTTCGCTGGCCTCAGATTGCGCCAACGCCATTTTATAGTCGGCCTGCGCCTTATCGAGCGCAGCCTGGCTGATGAATTTTTGCGCGGCCAATTGTTTGGCGCGCTCATAAGCCGCCCTGGCATTCTGCATATTGGCCTGCGCCCCCGACACCTGCGCCCGGCTGCCAGCCAGAGCTTGCACCGCTTCGCGCCCGTCGATGCGCAGCATCACCTGCCCTTTGTTGACGCGATCGCCCGCATCGAAGTTGATCGCCTCGACACGCCCGGCAATCTGGGCGGAGACGGTGGATTGGCGCGCTGCCTCCACCACGCCGTCCGCGCTGTAAACCTGCGCCACCTCGCGGTACTGCACGGGTGCAACGGCAAGCTGCCCGGCTGCCTGTGCGGTTACCGCGCCAAGCAGCAGAAGACAAAAAATCCATGGTTTTCCCAACGCACTCACCTCGTCCACAGTTTTACTATATTAGAATATACTGATATTTGGAATAAAAATCAATCCCTATGTCGTGCAGAACACGTCGCGCATCATGCCGACCAGCTTGAGGGTGCGCAAATCGCCGATGCGGTAATACACCCTGTTTGCATCCTTGCGCGTCGCCAGCACGCCCTTCTCGCGCAATATCGCCAGATGCTGCGAGATATTGCTCTGCGATGTGCCGACTTGCTCCACGATGTCCTGCACGCTGATTTCCCCGTCGCCCAGCACGCACAAAATCTTCAGGCGCAACGGGTGCGCGATTGCCTTGATGGCCTGCGCGGCCTGTTGGATGTCTTCTTCCCTGTCAATCAGTTTGTTTGCCATGTCGGTATCCTGGTTCCGCAGCCGAGCCACGCGCCAAGCGGGGTGAATTCGGCTAAAATGCGCTCTCATAAAATTACCATTCGCTTATATTCTACATCAATGGACGCCACCCCTGTTTTATTGCTCATTCTGGATGGTTTCGGCTACCGCGAAGAGACCGATTCCAACGCCGTCCTGGCCGCCCGGAAACCCAATTGGGACGCGCTCTGGCGCGATTACCCGCACACCCT
>SCPW01000061.1 GCA_004298605.1 Gallionella sp. | reverse complement strand
TGCCGGAATATGCGCACGAGATCCCGCTGTGCGGCAGGTTGATGGGCGAATTCGCGCGCCCGGAAGTGCTGTATGTCGCCGGGCTGTTCCACGATATCGCCAAAGGGCGCGGCGGCGACCATTCGCAACTGGGCAAAAAAGACGCGCGCGCATTTTGCGCGCGACACCAGCTCGGCAGCGACGACAGCGACCTGGTGGTATGGCTGGTCGGCCAGCACCTCACCCTTTCCGCCACCGCGCAGAAACAGGATTTGTCCGACCCCGATGTGATCGCAAATTTTGCCGGCAAAATCAAGAACGACCGCTATCTGGTTGCGCTGTACCTGCTGACCGTTGCGGATGTGCGCGGCACCAGCCCCAAAGTGTGGAACGCCTGGAAAGCCAACCTGCTGGAAGACCTGTTCCGCGCGGCGCGCCGTTACATGAGCGACGGCAAGGTCGCCGACCAGCTCGGCGAGATCCGCCGCGAGTCGGCCACCACGCTGAACCTTTACGCGATGCCGCCAGGCTCCTACCAACTGTTATGGGCGCAGCTCGACGACAGCTATTTCCTGGATCACGAAGCGCAGGAAATCGCCTGGCATACCCGCCTGCTGGCATTCAAGGCGAACACCGCCACACCCATCGTGAAGGCGCGCCTGAGCCGCGTCGGGGAAGGTTTGCAGGTCATGGTATATTGCCCGGACCAGCGCGGCCTGTTCGCGCGCATCTGCAATTTTTTCGCGCGCATGAACTACACCATCGTCGAGGCCAAAATCCACACCACGCGGCACGGCTACGCGTTGAACAGCTTCCAGATCATGGAAGCTGCGCGCGGCAACACGGCCTACCGCGACATCATGAACTACGTCGAATTCGAGCTTGCCCAGCAAATCACGCAAGGCAAACCGGTCGGGCTCGCCGCGACCGGGCGCATCAGCCGCCAGCTCAAAAACTTCCCCCTCAACACCGAGGTCGAGATCGGACCGGACAACAAGGGAATGTACGTGCTCTCGCTGATTGCCGGAGACCGGCCCGGCCTGCTGGCGCGCATCGCGCTGATCCTGGATCGCCACGGCATCAGCCTGCACCGCGCAAAAATCAACACGCTGGGCGGTCGTGCCGAGGACGTGTTCTGGATCAGCGGCGCTGCGCTCGCCCAACCCGAGCAAATGGACGCGCTGCGGAACGCTTTGCTGGCAGATTGATCGGCCCGCAATTTGCGGGGTGGGCGTAGCCCACCAAAGCGTCCGCGTGGGCTGCGCCCATTCTACGAAACTGTTTCCGCAGCGGCAGCCCGCCTGCGAAAAGCAACGGCAGCGAGCGCCTCGGCGCGGATTTTATCTTCTTCTATCTTGAGCGCGCGGCTTTCTGCATCCGCGCGAGCCCTGGCCATATTCAAGGCGCGCACTGCTGCCTGTTCCAGTTCCCGCGCGGTTTGGGCGGCCTGTTCGTTCAGCTTTTCCGCCGCCTCGGCGATTTCTCTGGCGCGTGCTTCGAGCATGATGCGCCCGTTATCCGCGTCAATGGCCCGCAGTTCGGCGGCCATGCGCGCTTCGAGTTCGGCGATGGCGCGCAACTCGGTTTCGGCACGCTCTTCGGCGGCGCGACGCGCCTCGTTTTCCAGTTCCGCACGTTGCATCGCCGCGTTGGCGGCTTCTTCGAGCGCGCGCGTCTTTTGCTGCGCCGCCGCGATTTCAGCCTGTTGGGCGGCCAGATTTTTTTCCATTGCCAGGCGTTCATCCGCCAATGCCCCGGCATGCGACTCCGCGTATTGCAACGCGGCGTCCCGCGCCCGCAATTTATCCAGCAAAGCTTGCTCCGCTTGTTGCTCGGCCCGGATGAGATCCTGTTCGATTTGCAGCAGCGCATTCTCGCGCCCGATGTTTTCCCGGGCAATGCGCAACGCTTCCTGCGCCGCGCCCGCGCACAAATTTGCCGCCGCGATCGCTTGCGCTTCGGCCTGCAACTTGAGCTCCGTTTCGTGTGCGGCCTGCAATTCCGCGGCGGCGCGCTGTTGCGCGGCGACCGCCAGATCATGCTCCGCTTGCAGTATCCGGGCGGCGGCCTGATTGGCCAGGGTTTCAGCGTCCAGGCGATTTTTCGCCTCTTGTTCGGCATCGCGCTCCGCCGACAGCCTCGCTTCGGCTTCCGCCACGGCAAACGCTTCGGCGCGGGCGCGCGCCTGCGCCGCTTCCGCCGCAGACTGCTCGGCATCGAGCTTGGCTCTGACCAGCACGATGGACTCCTGATCTTTGCAGATTTTTTCTTGCACCGCCCGCGCGATGGCACGGTCGGACGCCTCCCTTTCCTGCGCCAGCAGGGCGGCTTCCCGTTCGAGCCTGATGCGGTTTTCCGACGCTTGTGCGGCGCGCTGTCCGGCCTCGATGCTCTTGCTGATCTGCTCCAGCTCGCGCTGCTCGATGCCTGCTTTATCGCCCGCCACGCGCGCTTCTTCGGCCGCGCTCTCGGCGCGCCGCAACGCCATATCGCGCAACTGCGCTTCAAATTTCAACTTTTCCTGCGCCTGCGCCTGTTGCATTTGTTCGGCGACGAGGCGTTCGGCGATGGCCTGTTCGGTTTGCGCCCGCAGGCCGTCAATCGCCGCGCGGATAGCGCGTATCTCGGCCTCGGCGCGCTGCTGGGCAGCCAGTTCCGTCTGGCGTTGCTGTTCGATCAATGCCAGCAACTCACGCTCGACCCTGGATTTGTTTTCGGCCGCCGCGCGGGCAATCTGCTCATCCTGCAAACGCTGGTTCAATATATCCTGTGCCTGGCGTTCCGCGCGCAACCTCGCCTGATTTTCTTCCTGGAGCTGCAATTCGCACGCCAGTTTTTTCTGCAATTCGCCCGCCAGTTGTTTTTCGGTCGCCAGCTTGGCCTGAACCAGTTCGGAAAGCCTGGTCTCCTCCCGGCAATTGGCCTCGATCCGGGCAGCCAGTTCCTCTTCGGTCCGCCCGCGCGCCTGGGCTACCGCGCGTGCATGCGCTTCGGCGCGCGCCCGTGCCGAGGCCGAAAGGTCGGCCTGCGTCTCGGCCTCAAGGCGCGCGCGCGCTTCCTGAATGGCTTGGGATTCGGCGATATATTCCTCGCTGTTGTTGCTGACCAAACGGATTTTGACTGGTGCTGACATGACATTACCCCCTCGTGCTGTGTGATTGCGCGCGCCCGGACTTGTTTTTGCAATGCCAAGATAACAGCACGGAAGATAAGCAAAGCGTTGAATAGCGCGGGGAAATCGGGGTATTTCTGTAGGGGCGCAATTTATTGCGCCCTTCTTTTGATACATGCGTAAATCGGGGCGCGATAAATCTCGCCCCTACATTAGCGCCTTGAGATGCGCCAGCGCGCTTCGCCCCAGTGCATGCAGTTCGTAGCCGCCTTCGAGAACCGACACGATGCGGCCATGGGCATATTTTTCCGCGATGCGTTTTAACGTTTCCGTCACCCACGCATAATCCGGCTCGGTGAGCCGCAGCATCGCCATGTCGTCGTCGCGGTGCGCATCGAACCCCGCCGAAATCAGCAGCAATTCCGGCTGAAAACGTTCCAGCGCGGGCAGCCAGTGCTGCGTGACGGCGACGCGAAATTCTTCTCCGCTGGTTCCTGCGGCCAGCGGCACGTTGATGATGTGGTCGTTGCCGCTATCGGCCCCGCAATAAGGGTAGAACGGATGCTGGAAAGTGGAGCAGAGCATCACGCGCGGTTCGTCGTGAAAAATATTTTCTGTGCCGTTGCCGTGATGCACGTCGAAATCCGCGATCGCGACGCGCCGCAAGCCGTGCTGCGCCAGCGCATGCGCCGCACCGACCGCGACGTTATTGAAAATGCAGAATCCCATTGCACGCGCGTGCTCGGCGTGATGGCCGGGCGGGCGGATGTTGCAGAAAACATTCCCGGCCTTTCCCGCCATGACCATATCCACGCCCAGCACCACGGCGCCCGCCGCATGTAGCGCGGCCCGATAGCTGAACGGGTTCAGCGCGGTGTCGCCATCCAGTTGCACGATGCCCCGCTGCGGCACACTGGCTTCAATCGAGTCGATGTAGCCCGCATCATGCACCCGCAACAACTGTTCGCGTGTCGCCTCCGGCGCATCGTGACGCTGCAAGTAGTCCATCAACCCGGCGGCGATCAGTTGATCCTCGATGGCATGGATGCGCGCCGGGGATTCCGGATGATATGCGCCCATGTCGTGCTTGAGGCAGAGCGGATGGGTGATGTAGGCGGTTTGCATGGTCATGGTATGGCGTCGGTACGGTGCTATCATAGCCAACATTTCCACCATCCGAGGCAGAATGTCATGGGCAAGCATTACCTGAATACCCTGTTCGCTCCCAAATCGGTTGCGGTGTTTGGTGCGAGTGACCGGATCGATTCGGTCGGCCAGATCGTGTTCCAGAACATGCTGGAAAGCGGCTTTCAGGGCGCGCTATACCCGATCAACCCGAAGAGCCCCGAGGTGCAAGGCAAACGCGCCTACGCCGACATCGCCGACATCGGCGAGCAGGTCGAGCTGGCGGTCATCGCCACGCCGCCGCAAACCGTGCCGGGCATCATCGGAAATTGCGGCATCCACGGCGTGAAAGCGGCGGTCATCATCACCGCCGGGTTCGGCGAAGCCGGTGCGGCGGGCGCCGCGCTGGAAAAAGAATTGCTGGAAGCCGCGCGCCGCTACAACATCCGCCTGATCGGCCCGAACTGTTTGGGCATCATGCGCCCGTCCATCGGCCTGAATGCCACTTTCAACAAGGGCGGCGCGAACACCGGCAACATCGCTTTCGTCTCGCAGTCCGGCGCGCTGTGTACCGCGATTCTGGATTGGGCGCAAAGCAACGATGTGGGCTTTTCCAGCGTGGTGTCGATGGGCTCATCCACCGATGTGGATTTCGGCGAGATCCTCGATTACCTGGTGTCCGACGCCAATACCGGCAGCATCCTGATGTACATCGAAGGCATCCGCAACGCGCGCAGCTTCATGAGCGCGCTGCGCGCCGCCGCGCGCATCAAGCCGGTGATCCTGGTCAAGGTGGGCCGCCATGCGGCGGGCTCCAAAGCGGCGATGTCGCATACCGCCTCGCTTGTCGGCGCGGATGATGTATTCGATGCGGCCGTCAGCCGCGTCGGCGTGGTGCGGGTGCAGACTATCACGCAACTATTCACCGCCGCCAAGGCGCTGTCGTGCGGTTTCCGCCCGGTCGGCAAGCGCCTCGCCATCGTCACCAACGGCGGTGGACCGGGCGTGATGGCGACGGATCGCGCCGCCGACCTGGGGCTTACGATGGCCACCTTGTCCGATGCCACGATCGAATATC
>SCPW01000060.1 GCA_004298605.1 Gallionella sp. | reverse complement strand
CACCGGCCTTGTAACGGCCGGTGTGGGCAACATGCTGGACGTGCTGAACGCGCAAAGCGCGCTGGCCGGCGCGCGCCAGCAACGCATCCAATCCACGTTTGGCTGGAACATCAGCCGCGCCACGCTCGCCCAGGCGATGGGCGGCCTGGATGAAAACTTATTGCAAACTTTGCCGGATACCCGCAGCAAAAAAACCGGTGAAAATCCACGATAGAAAAGCCAGCCATGAAAAAATTATTCAGTTCTCCGACCGCACTGTTCTTCCTCGGTATCGCCGCCATCGCCGCAGGCACCGTCATTTACCGCCAGTATTACATGGCCGAACCGCAACAATACCGCCTGCAAGCCGTTGAAAAAGGCGACATCAGCCAGAATGTCTCCGCCAACGGCACGATCAATCCGGTGTCGCTGGTGAATGTCGGCACGCAGGTTTCCGGCACGGTAAAAAATTTGTATGTCGACTTCAACAGCAAAGTTGAGAGGGGGCAGATTTTGCTGAAGCTGGATGACGCCCTGCTCGCCGCGCAGCAAAAGCAAAGCCTGGCCAATGTGCAAAGCGCCACCGCGTCGCTGGAGCTGGCGACCGCGAACGAGGCGCGCATACGTAGCCTGTTCGCCCGGGAATATGTTTCCCGGCAGGAGCTGGATACCGCCGTGCAGGCCAAAAAAGTTGCCGAGGCGCAATTGCAGCTGGCGCGCGCATCGGTGGAAAAAGACCGCGCCAACCTCGCCTACTCGGTGATTCGTTCGCCGGTGTCCGGCGTGGTGGTTGACCGCTCTGTGGATGTCGGCCAGACGGTCGCCGCCAGCTTGCAGACCCCGACGCTGTTCAAGATCGCGCAGGATTTATCCAAGATGCAGATCGATGCGAATTTTGCCGAGGCGGACATCGGAAGCATACGCGTCGGCCAGGCGGTGCGCTTCACCGTGGATGCTTTCGCGGGGCGCAATTTCAGAGGCGAGGTCAAGCAGATACGCCTAAACCCGACCACGCAACAGAACGTGGTGACCTATGATGTGGTCATTAACGTGGACAACCCCGATCAGATACTGCTGCCCGGCATGACCGCATATGTGAGCATCGCGGTGGCCGAACGCAAGGAAGCGTTGCTGGCTCCCAACGCCGCGCTGCGCTTCAAGCCGACCAATGCCGACAACCAAAAACCCGTTGCCAGCCAACCGCCCAATGATGCGCAGAAGCGCAACGGCGGCGATACCGCCAAACCCAAGCGCGACGTTTTTTCCGGCAAGGTGTATGTGCTGGAGCAAGGCAAACTGGCGCCGGTCAGCGTATCGCTCGGCATCACCGACAACCGCAATACCGAAATCACCGGCGGAGAACTCAAGGCGGGCGATCAGGTGGTCGTCGGCGAAATTCAAGCCGCAAACAAACCCAAATCCAGCGGCGCGCCGCCGATGAGAATGTTTTAAATGGCAGACTCCGTTATCCGCATCGAAGGCTTGCACAAATCCTACGAGACTTCTGCCGGGCTGTTTCCGGCGTTGAAAAACGTGGATTTGCGCATCGCTGCCGGCGAATTCGTCGCGATCATGGGGCCGTCCGGCTCTGGAAAATCCACTTTCATGAACCTCCTCGGTTGCCTCGACAAACCCAGCGCCGGCCACTATGTGCTGGATGGGCGCAACGTCGCGGAACTGGGCAAGGACGAGTTGGCTTTGCTGCGCAACCGCACCATCGGCTTCGTGTTCCAGGGCTTCAACCTGCTGCCGCGCATGTCGCTGCTGGACAATGTGGCCATGCCGCTGATTTATTGCGGGGTGCAGCTTGAAGAACGCCAGCGGCGCGCGCGCGACATGCTCGCCAGGGTCGGACTGGAAGACAAGGCGGCTTCCTTGCCCAACAAGATTTCCGGCGGCCAGCAGCAGCGCGTGGCGATCGCGCGCGCCCTGGTCAACCGCCCCCGCCTGTTGTTGGCCGACGAGCCTACCGGCAACCTCGACAGCCACACCAGCGAGGAAATCATGGCATTGTTCGAGGCGCTCAACCGCGAGGGCATCACCATCGTGCTGGTTACCCACGAAGCGGACATCGCGCACCACGCAAAGCGCCAGGTGCGTTTCTTCGACGGGCGCATCGTCAGCGATCTGGCCACGCATCACCATGATCCCATAACCGGGAGCGCGGGCGTCCCGCCCGCATTCGGGCGGGACGCCCGCGCTCCATGATGTTCGCCATGCTCGGCGAAGCCTGGCGCGCGATGGGGGCGAACCGCATGCGCACGCTGCTGACCATGCTCGGCATGGTGATCGGCGTCGGCGCGGTGGTGCTGATGATGTCGATCGGGCAAGGCGCGCAATACGCCATCAAGCAAACCATCTCCGCGATGGGCAGCAACCTGTTTATCCTGCACTCCGGCAGCAGTTCGGCGGGCGGGGTGCGCTCCGGCAGCGGCGGAAATCTCACGTTGACGGTCAGCGATGCGGACGCGATTGCCGAGCTGCCCGGCGTGCAGA
>SCPW01000059.1 GCA_004298605.1 Gallionella sp. | reverse complement strand
GGAACGGCGGCGTCACAGCGGCATTCAGCACTTCGATTTCGTGGCACAGTATCTCGATCTCGCCGCTGCCGATGTTGGCGTTGGTCGTGCCCGCCGGACGGCGGCGCACCTTGCCGGTGATGCGCAGCACAAACTCGCTGCGCACGGATTCGGCGATCCCGAACATCTCCGGGCGATCCGGGTCGCAGACGATCTGCGCCAGCCCTTCGCGGTCACGCAAGTCGATAAAAATCACCCCGCCGTGGTCGCGGCGGCGGTGCGCCCAGCCGCACAGGCTGACGGTTTGATCGAGTTGGTCGGTGTTGAGCAGTCCGCAATAATGAGTTCGCATGATTCAGTTTTTAAAAAAGATGAGATTGATTAATCGGGAGCTTGGGCGACGGCACGATGCTTCGCGGTTTCGGAATCCGCCACCACGCCCATCGAAACGATGGAGCGCAACGCCACATCCACCGTCATGTCCAGCTCGATGGTGTCGGCCTTGCGCACGAAGAAATAAAAGCCGTTCACCGGGCTGGGCGTAGTGGGGATGAACACCGCGACATAGGGGTCATCAAACTTGTCGGCCACCTCGCCCGGCACGCTGGTCTGAAACGCCAGCGACCATGCCTGCGGATGCGGGTAGCGCACCAGCAGCACCTTGCGGAACGAATTGCCGCTGCCGGACAGCAAGGTATCGCTGACCTGTTTTACGCCCTTGTAGATGCTGCCGACAAACGGCACATGCAGCATCGCTTTTTCGGAGCCCTCCCACAGGCGCTGGCCGAACACGTTGCGGATCAGCAAACCGGTGAGCAACACCACGCCCAGCGTCAAAATGATGCCCAAACCCGGAATGTGCAGCCCCAGCACCCTATCGGGATGCCAATATTCCGGCAGCAGCAGCAGCGTCTGATCCATCGTGCTGATGGTCAGATTCAGCACCCACAGCGTGATGCCGAGCGGAACCCAGACCAGCAGGCCGGTGATGAAATATTTTTTCATGCGTCAGGCGACGCCCGCCACCGGGCAGCAACCCGTGCTGCCACAAGGCGCGCCGGCCGCTTCCGGCTTGGGTTTGGGCTGGCTGCCGTTCTTGAAATCGGTAGCGTAATAGCCGCTACCCTTCAACTGAAAACCGGCTGCGGTCAATTGTTTGGCGAAAGTCTCCTTGCCGCATTCCGGGCAAGTGGTGAGCGGCGCATCGCTCATTTTTTGCATCACGTCTTTTTGCGAGCCGCAACTGGTGCAACCGTAAGCGTAAATAGGCATAGCATCTTCCTATCGGGTAATTTTCAAAGGCGCGCATTATACCCGAGTGGCGGCTTTCGGCATCCTTCGGAAATGCGATGCGCCGCAAATCACCCCGACCATCGGCCACGCATTTTTTTGGATTCGATGTCTTTTTTGAGATATTCTTCCTGTTCGGTGTCGGGTTGAAACCCGACCTACAATCACTTGTGCCGGACGTCAAACATGAACAAACGCATCCCCGCCATCACCCGAAAACAAGTCGCCGGGCTGTTGCCGGAACGCCCGCGCGATAGCCATAAGGGATTATTCGGCACGGTCGCCATCATCGGCGGCGCATCCGGCATGATCGGCGCGCCGCTCATGGCCGCGCGCGCCGCACTCAAGCTGGGCGCGGGCTGCGTGCATGTCGGGCTGCTGGCGGAAAACGCGCCCGGCGTGGACCTGCTGCAACCGGAACTGATGCTGCACAGCGCGGCAGACTTGCTTCGCTATTGCGCCTATCTACCCCACCCCCATCCTAACCTTCCCCCTGAAGGGGAAGGAACAAACGTGAGGAACATTTTTAACCCTGACGTGCTGGCGGCAGGCCCCGGCATGGGGCGCGACATGGCCGCGCAAAAGCTGCTCTACGACGCGCTGCACAGCAAAGCCGCGCTGGTGCTGGATGCCGACGCGCTGAACATCCTCGCGTTGCGCCCGGACTTGCGCACCCTGCTGATCGCGCGCGAAGCCGCGTCCGCGCTCACCCCGCATCCCGGCGAAGCCGCACGCCTGCTGGCTTGCAGCACAGAAGAAATACAATCTGACCGCCCCGCCGCAGCGCTGCAACTCGCGCGGCAACTGCGCTGTAGCGTGGTGCTCAAAGGCGCGGATAGCCTGTGCGCCACCCGCGATGGCAGTCTATTCACAAACAAAACCGGCAACCCCGGCATGAGCGGCGCGGGCATGGGCGATGTGCTGACCGGCATGATCGCCGCCTTTATCGCGCAGGGGCTGACGGCGGACCATGCGCTGCTGCTGGCCGTACATTTGCATGGCGCGGCAGGCGATGCGCTGGCCGAACAACATGCCGCAATCGGCATGACCGCGACCGAAGTCACCGAGTGGGCGCGCTGGCTGTTGAACCAATGGCAATCACCTGCCCGCCAATAGCCACCACCCGCTCGATAGACAAGGGAATCTGTGCCAGAATGTCGCTTGACAATGATTGCAGTGAAATAGCTTCTTAATTATTGAAAGGATAGCAAAATGAAAAAGGTAATTTATTCCCTGGTAGCCATCGCGGCATTCAGCGGCATTTCCACGAACGCAAGCGCAGAATGGACGGTGATAGACACAAACACTGGAATTACCTCGTATGTGGATAAAGGCACCATTCACAAGGAAGAAAATATTGTGGTCATGTCAACATTGGACGACCTGGCTTTACCGAACAAATTCCGGGAAGGCTTTTATCACTCGACCATCTGGCAGGAAGGATACGACTGCGCAAAAAAAACGCACCGGGTGATCAACAGCACTTTTTATGAAGAGCGTATGGGTAAAGGCAATGTTCTCGCTTCATTCGGCCCGACCCAGCAATGGGAAAAAATCCAGCCCAATTCGGCAAGCGAGGCACTGTGGAAAATAGCTTGCGACATAAAATAACCGGGGTTATTGGCAAGCGGCGTTTGGACATGGCGGCACTCCCCGAACAAAAAAATTTCTGATGTGGATCCGTTCATGAATAACTTGGATAGACTCTAAAAATACCATTTTTCCGTGTCAACCAAATCGAGATGCGATGCGTTACCCTTGTCGGCACAGTAGTGCCGTAAATATTTCTTAAATCTATTCAACCTTTAAAAATTGGAGTTCACCATGAGCAAACTGTTGTCCGTATTGATCGCTGGCGTATTCGCTGCTGTTTCTTTCTCCGCTGTTGCTGCTGATGCAGCCAAGGCTGCTCCTGCCGCTGCCGCCGCCGCCGCTCCTGCTGCTGCCGCCGCACCTGCAAAGGCTGAAGAGAAGAAAGAAGCCAAGGCTGAAGAAAAGAAAGAAGAAGCCGCCAAGCCTGCAAAGAAAGAAAAGAAAGCAAAAAAAGCAAAAAAAGAAAAGAAGGCTGACGACGCTGCCAAGTAATACGCGCACGTTTAAGGAAGGCAGGGGCGACCCTGCCTTTTTCGTTTTTACCGGGTAAAAAAATGATCTGGAAACCCAACGTCACCGTCGCCGCTGTCATCTGGCGCGACGGAAAATTTTTGCTGGTGGAAGAAGAAACCCCGCAAGGGATCCGCTTCAACCAGCCCGCCGGGCATCTCGAAGCCGACGAATCGTTGCTGGCTGCGGTGGCGCGCGAGACGCTGGAAGAGTCGGCGTACTCTTTCACGCCGCAGCACCTGCTCGGGATCTATCGCTGGCATTCGCCAACATCGGACACCACTTATCTGCGCTTCGCTTTCACCGGTGAGATCACCGGGCATGATGCGGGCCGCCAACTGGACAGCGGCATCCTCCGGGCGCTCTGGCTGACACCCGATGAAATTCGCGCCACACGGGAACAGCATCGCAGCCCGCTGATCCTGCGTTGCGTGGAAGACTACCTCGCGGGCAAACGCTACCCGCTGGAATTGCTGGTTCACTATGACTAGCGGGCAAGCCCACTCCCCACCCCCCAACCCTCTCCCGGGGAAAGAACCCTCTCCTCAATCCTCTCCCGCAAGCGGGCGAGGAAGCGAACGAGAAAAGCAATCTTCACCCCCTGCGGGCGAGGGGGCAAACGAGCCGCTTCGCGGCACCTTGGACAAACGCCGTGTTGTCGTCGGCATGTCCGGCGGAGTGGATTCTTCCGTCACCGCGCTGTTGCTCAAGCAACAAGGCTACGAGGTGACCGGCCTGTTCATGAAGAACTGGGAAGACGATGACAGCGACGAATACTGCTCATCGCGCCAGGACTTGCTGGACGCGGTCTCGGTGGCCGACACCATCGGCATCCCGATCGAGGCGGTCAATTTTGCCGGGGAATACAAGGAGCGCGTGTTCGGCTATTTCCTGCGCGAATACCAAGCCGGGCGCACCCCCAACCCGGATATCCTGTGCAATTCGGAAATCAAGTTCAAAGCGTTTCTCGATCATGCCATCCAGCTCGGCGCGGATGCCATCGCCACCGGCCATTACGCGCAAGTGCGCGAAGCGGATGGGTTATTTCAATTGCTCAAAGCCCGCGACGGCAGCAAGGACCAAAGCTACTTTTTGCACCGCCTGAACCAGGCGCAATTGGGCAAGGCCATGTTCCCGCTCGGCCAGTTGTTGAAATCCGAGGTGCGCGCGATAGCCGAACAGCATGGCTTGGCCAATTACGCCAAGAAAGACAGCACCGGCATTTGCTTCATCGGCGAACGCCCGTTTCGCGAATTCCTCAACCGCTATCTGCCGACCAAGCCAGGCGAGATGCGCACACCGGAAGGCAAGGTGGTCGGCCAACATATCGGGCTGTCGTTCTACACCATCGGCCAGCGCCATGGCTTGGGCATCGGCGGCGCCAGAGAGGCGTCCGGCGAGCCGTGGTTCGTGTGCGGTAAGGATATGCCCAACAACCGCCTGATCGTGGTGCAGGGGCATGACCACCCCAAACTGCTCGCGCCGCGTTTGAGCGCGCTGGATAGCCACTGGATCAGCGGCATCGCGCCACTACCCGATCACCCCTACGCCGCCAAGACGCGCTATCGCCAGCCGGATGCGCTATGCCATTTCACCCGGATCGCCGATGGCCGCTGCGAAATCGCCTTTGACCAGGCGCAATGGGCGGTCACGCCGGGGCAGTCCGTCGTGGTTTACGACGGCGAGATTTGCCTGGGCGGCGCGATCATCGAACAAGGGCTGGGCTGATTCGCGTAAAATATGCAGCTTGCATTTCGTAGGTCGGGCTTCAGCCCGACGCTATTTCCGAGTCGGGCTGAAGCCCGACCTACAATTTTTTCAGCTTAAGGTTGCACCATGTCCACACTCACCCAACTCACCGCCCTTTCCCCGCTCGATGGCCGCTACCACGGCAAGGTAGACAGCTTGCGCGATTACTTCAGCGAATTCGGCCTGATCCGGTTCCGCGTGCTGATCGAAATCGAGTGGCTCAAGGCGCTCGGCGCACAAGCCGACATCCCGGAAATTGCGCCCTTTTCCGCCGCCACCCTCTTGCAACTGGATGCCATCAACACGAACTTTTGCGAAGATGATGCGGCAGCCATCAAAGCTATCGAAAAACGCACCAACCATGACGTAAAGGCCGTGGAATACTGGCTGCGCGACAAGCTCGCCACCAACCCGGAAACGGCGAAGGTGCTGGAATTCATCCACTTCGCCTGCACTTCGGAAGACATCAACAACCTGAGCCATGCGTTGATGCTGAAAGGCGCACGCGAAGCGGTGATGCTGCCCGCGCTGCACAGCCTCATCGCGCGGCTGACAGATTTGGCGCACCAGCTCGCCGATCTGCCAATGCTGTGCCGCACCCACGGCCAGACCGCCACGCCGAGCACCTTGGGCAAGGAAATGGCCAACGTGGTGTATCGCCTGCAGCGCGCCGAACAACGCCTCGCCGCAACGGAAATTCTCGGCAAAATCAACGGTGCGGTAGGCAACTACAACGCGCATCTGTCCGCCTACCCCGATGTGGATTGGGAAAATTTCGCGCAACGCTTTGTGACCGCGCGCGGCATCACCTTCAACCCCTACACCATCCAGATCGAGCCGCACGATTACATGGCGGAACTGTACGATGCGTTCGCGCGCATCAACACCATCCTGATCGACCTGGACCGCGACGTCTGGGGCTATATCTCGCTGGGCTATTTCAAGCAGAAAGTTGTGGCGGGGGAAGTCGGCTCATCGACCATGCCGCACAAAGTCAACCCGATTGATTTTGAAAACTCCGAAGGCAACCTGGGGCTGGCCAACGCGCTGCTGCGCCACCTCAGCGAAAAGCTGCCGATCTCCCGCTGGCAGCGCGACCTGACCGACTCCACCGTGTTGCGCAACATGGGCGTGGCGCTGGGCTACACCCTGCTCGGCTACGAATCGCTGCTGAAGGGGTTAAATAAACTGGAAGTCAACGCGCAGCGCGTCGCGGAAGATCTGGATAACAGTTGGGAAGTGCTGGCCGAACCGATCCAGACCGTGATGCGCCGCTACAACATCGAAAACGCCTACGACAAACTGAAAGACCTGACGCGCGGCAAGGGCGGTATCAACCGCGACAGCCTGCGCGCTTTCATTCAGACACTGGAAATTCCGGAAGCGGAAAAGCAACGCTTGCTGCAACTGTCACCCGATACCTACACCGGCAAAGCTGCGGAACTGGCGAAGCGGATTTAATTCCGGTTCGCATCAAAAACAGGATTTTGAAGCGACGCTCACGGCTGTTGTTTATTGCGCAGGCGCAACAGCCACAGTACGTAGCCTGACAAGGCGTAACACAGAAACAGCGCAAACAGCACGCCGGGCGGGTAACTGGAGATCAGGATGAAGAACAGCGCGATCAGGAAAATCGCCACGAATGGCACGCTCTTGCGCATGTTCAGGTCTTTGAAGCTGTAAAACGGCAGGTTGCTGACCATGCTCAACCCGGCGAATACCGTCAGCGCCGCCGCATACCAGCGCACCGCTTCGCCCTTGAAGCCATAGTCCAGCATCACCCAGACAAATCCCGCGACCAGTGCGGCGGCAGCGGGGCTGGGCAAGCCCTGAAAATAGCGTTTGTCCACCACGTCGATGTTGGTGTTGAAACGTGCCAGGCGCAACGCGGTGGCAGCGCAATAAATAAATGCGGCAAACCAGCCCCACTTGCCCAGCCCCCTGAATGCCCATTCGTAAATAACCAATGAAGGTGCGACACCGAACGAAACCATGTCGGACAGACTGTCATATTCGGCGCCAAATTCGCTCTGGGTGTGTGTCAGGCGGGCTACACGGCCATCCAGCCCATCCAGCACCATGGCGATGAAAATTGCCACGGCGGCAAATTCAAACCTGTTGTTCATCGCCTGCACAATGGCGTAGAAGCCCGCGAACAGCGCCCCGGTAGTGAACAGATTGGGCAGCAGATAAATACCGCGCCTGCGCAGATTCATCGGCTTGCGGGTTTTGTATTCGTCCATGCCCCTAGATTAACCGTTTTGCGGCAGCATTGCCAAGACCGTCGTCGTGGCCGACACCTTGTCGCCGATGCTGACTTTCACACCGGCATCCAGCGGCAGATAGACATCCACGCGCGAACCGAAGCGGATAAAGCCATAGCGTTGCCCGCGTGTCAGCATATCACCGGCCTTGACGTAACACAGAATACGCCGCGCGATCAGCCCCGCCACTTGCACCGAAGTTATGTCCGTGCCGTTGGCGGTTTTCAGCCACACCGCATTGCGCTCATTTTCCGTGGAGGCCTTGTCCAGATCGGCGTTCACGAATTTGCCGGGGAAATACCAGACCTGCTGCACGGTGCCGTCCACCGGGCTGCGGTTGGAATGCACGTTGAACACGTTCATGAACACGCTGACCTTGATGGCCTCGCGCTGCACATAGGGATCGTTGACACGCTCAACCGCGACGATACGCCCGTCGGCGGGCGATAGCACCGCGCCGACATCCTGCGGAATCTGGCGCGCCGGGTCGCGAAAAAATTGCAGCACAAACAGCACGACACTCCAGGACAGCAGTTCAACAATGCCACCGGCAAGGGCAGATAGCAGCAATGCAATGGCGATGGAACCAATCAGGAACGGCCAACCCTCGCGGGCGATGATGGGGTGGGGGTAATTATTCATTGGGGATAAGTGTAAAGGGGGAAGTGAGAAGGGAAAAAAGAAAAGGGAAAAGGGGCGGGTTTTGCTTCTACCCTTCTCCCTTCCCCCCTATCACTTCACTTAGTTCTTCGACTGATCGACCAGCTTGTTCTTGCCGATCCACGGCATCATCGCGCGTAACTTGCCGCCCACTACCTCAATTGGATGCTCGGCGTTCAGGCGGCGGCGCGCGGTCATTTCGGGATAGTTGGTGCGGCCTTCCAGGATGAATTGTTTGGCGTAGGAGCCGTTCTGGATATTCTTCAGTGCTTCCTTCATCGCGGCGCGCGCTTCGCCCGCGATCACGCGCTGGCCGGTCACATATTCGCCGTATTCCGCATTGTTGGAAATCGAGTAATTCATGTTGGCGATGCCGCCTTCATACATCAGATCGACGATCAACTTCAGCTCGTGCAGGCATTCGAAATAGGCCATTTCCGGCGCATAACCGGCTTCGGTCAGCGTCTCGAAACCGGCCTTGACCAGCTCCACCGCGCCGCCGCACAACACGGCTTGTTCGCCGAACAAATCGGTTTCGGTCTCTTCGCGGAAATTGGTCTCGATCACGCCGCCCTTGGTGCCGCCGTTCGCTGCCGCATAAGACAACGCGATGTCCTTGGCCTTGCCGGTGTTGTCCTGGTACACCGCGATCAGCGTCGGTACGCCGCCGCCCTTGAGGTATTCGGAACGCACGGTATGGCCGGGGCCTTTCGGCGCGATCATGATTACGTCCACATTCGCGGGCGGCACGATCTGGTTGTAATGGATATTGAAGCCGTGCGCGAACGCCAATGCGACGCCGGCTTTCAGGTTCTTTGCCACATCGGCGTGATACACCTCCGGCATGGTCTCGTCCGGCAACAGCATCATCACCACATCGGCGCTCTTCACCGCGTCCGCGATCTCGGCGACCTTGTGGCCGGCGGCCTCGGCCTTGGCCCAGGATGCGCCGCCCTTGCGCAGCGCAACCGTCACATTGACGCCGGATTCCTTCAGGTTCTGCGCGTGGGCGTGGCCTTGCGAGCCGTAGCCGATGATGGTTACCTGTTTGCCCTTAATCAGTGACAGGTCTGCGTCTTTGTCGTAATAAACTTTCATGTTGCCCTCTTCGTT
Organism: Gallionella sp.; assembly: GCA_004298605.1. Lineage (GTDB taxonomy): Bacteria > Pseudomonadota > Gammaproteobacteria > Burkholderiales > Gallionellaceae > Gallionella. The sequence continues at coordinate 11,090 of SCPW01000059.1, read as the reverse complement.
AAAAATAAAAATATATTTGCGGATAAAGGCCTAAGGCCATATCCACCCTGCACTGGAGCGCGGGTGGGACGCCCGCGCTCCTGCATATCCGTGTTCATCCGTAGCTCAATGTCATTTTGATTGGATCATCTCCCCTACAGCTTCAAAATCCGGTCGCCGCGCCCAATGCCGGATGCACCGGTACGCACCGTTTCCAGAATCAGGCCACGGCCAATTGCTTCCAGGAAGCTGTCCAGGTTGGCGCAGGTATCGGTCAGTTCAATGGTGTAAGTGCAATCCGATACGTCTATAACGCGCCCATGAAAAATATCCGCCAGATGCTTCAATTCTTCACGCGCATCCCCTTCTGCCCTGACCTTGACCAACATCAGCTCGCGCTCAAGATGTTCGCCTTCGCTCAAATCCATCACCGCCGCGACATCCACCAGTTTGTTGAGCTGCTTGTTGATTTGCTCGATGACCGCATCGGAACCGCTGGTGACGATGGTCATGCGCGACAGGGTCGGGTCTTCGGTCGGCGCAACCGCCAGCGATTCAATATTGTAGCCGCGCGCCGAAAACAGCCCGGCCACGCGCGACAGCGCGCCCGCTTCGTTTTCCATCAGCAGGGAAATAATATGCCGCATTACAGATCCTCCGCCAAAATCACTTCCGACAAGCCCTTTCCGCCGGGAATCATGGGGAACACGTTCTCCGTCGGGTCGGTCCGGAAATCCATAAATACCAGGTCATTCTTGCGCGCAAAAGCCTCCTTCAACGCGGGTTCAACATCGGAAGGCTTGTCGATGCGCATTCCGATATGCCCGTAAGCCTCGGCCAGCTTGACGAAATCCGGCAAGGCATCCATGTAGGACTCGGAATAACGGTTGCCGTGGAAAAACTCCTGCCATTGCCGCACCATGCCCAGATAACGATTGTTGAGCGTCAGCACCTTGATCGGCAGATGGAATTGCTTGCAGGTGGACAACTCCTGAATGTTCATCTGGATGCTGCCTTCGCCCGTGACGCACGCCACGGTTGCATCCGGATTGACCAGTTGCACCCCCATTGCCGCAGGCAAACCGAAGCCCATCGTGCCCAAGCCGCCGGAGTTGATCCAGCGGCGCGGTTTGTTGAACCGGTAATATTGCGCGGCCCACATTTGGTGTTGCCCGACATCGGAGGTGACAAATGCATCGCCGCCCGTGACCTCATACAACTTCTCGATGACAAATTGCGGTTTGATAATCTCCGAGGATTTTTTGTAGAACCGTTGCCCCCCTTTGGCGCGCCATTCATCCACCTGCTTCCACCATGCGGCCATATCCGCCGCATCGGGTGTTTGCCTGCTGCCGCGCAGCACGCCCAGCAACTCGTCCAGCACCATCTTCAACTCGCCGACTATCGGCAAATCCACCTTGACGCGCTTGGCTATCGAGGAAGGATCAATATCGATGTGGATAATCTTGCGCGGCACTTGCGCGAAGTGCTCGACGTTGCCGATCACCCGGTCGTCAAAACGCGCGCCGACCGCCAGCAGCACATCGCAATGCTGCATCGCCATATTCGCTTCGTAAGTGCCGTGCATCCCCGGCATCCCGACATACTGTTTGTCGTTGGCCGGATAACCGCCCAAGCCCATCAGCGTATTTGTGCAAGGGAAGCCCAATAAGCGCACCAGGTCGGTCAATTGCCCGGATGCATCGGCCAGCACCACACCGCCGCCGCTGTAAACCATGGGCCGCTTGGCTTCCAGCAGCATCTGCGCGGCGCGCCCGATCTGCACGCTGTCGCCCTTACCGACCGGATGATAGGAACGGATGCTCACGCTGCCCGGATATTCAAAAGCAGTCTTGTGGTTCGAAACGTCCTTGGGAATATCCACCAGCACCGGGCCGGGACGGCCCGTCCTGGCCAGGTAAAACGCTTTCTTGATAGTCGATGCGATGTCTTTCACATCCTTGACCAGGAAATTGTGCTTCACGCAGGGGCGCGTAATACCCACCGCGTCGACCTCCTGGAAAGCATCTTCACCTATCGCAAAGGTCGGAACCTGGCCGCTGATGACCACCATCGGGATGGAATCCATATAAGCGGTCGCGATGCCCGTCACGGCATTGGTCAAACCGGGCCCGGAGGTGACGATCGCCACACCCACCCTATCGGAAGATCGCGCATAACCATCCGCCGCATGTACTGCGGCTTGTTCATGGCGCACCAGGATGTGCTTGACCTTTTCCTGCTTGAACAACTCGTCATAGATGAACAGCACCGCACCGCCAGGATAGCCGAACACATATTCGACCCGCTCTTCCTGCAAACAGCGGATAACTATCTCCGCACCAGTCAACTCCATTACGAACACCCTAGATTTATGCCGAATTAAAGAACCGCGTAAGATAAAGGCTGGCGGCATTTTGGTCAACCTTTGCGCGCACGCAAAAAATTAATTGGCTCCGCCAATGCCACGTCCGACAAACTATCGTATAGAATGATGCCCCTGTAAAACCGCACGACATTACCGGTTGCGGCACGCATAAACTCCATACCGGATTCCAGGTGCGACATTCCCAAAGGACGTGTTTACCCAAATCTGAATGGGTTGCCGCCACCATTCCATAGTTACCTGGAACAAACCGATCAGGGCATACCCCTTAATACAAAGCACAAAGGAAACCACTATGCGAGCTAAAAAAATTGTTACCAATCTGTTGTTGTGCGTTGCAATCGGGTTGCCGCAATATGCGTCTGCCGCTTTATTCTGCCCGGTAACACCAGACGGGAAAATTCATATAGACGAGTGCAAGTACCCGTCCAACGACGAATGCAAGCGCGCGACCGGAAACCAGGGAGATTGTGTGGCCGACCAACTTCCACCGTCCGACAAAGCACCGTATTGCCTGGTGACATTGCGCTACGAAGAGTGCGACAAGTACTTTGACTACGAGTCATGCAGCCAGGCTGCCCAAAAAGAATTAGCCAATTGCACCATAAATCCGCGCTATAAAAAAACTGGCCAGTAGCAGTTACCACATGCGGTAACCGATGGCTATGCGTGCCCGGTTTAGCGGTATGCAAGGCCGGCTCTTCGCGCTTATACCCGTCGAATCTGCGTTGCGGCTTCCCGTTCGAGGGCAGCACTTTTAATGCGCCCTTCCGGGCGCACAAAAAAAAAGGGCAAGGCCGTCAAGCCTTGCCCCCTGAATTTTCGCTCCCCTTATTGGGAGGAGCGATTCAACATCGGTTTTATTACTTCAACTTGCCGGTACGGAATACGTCAGGCACTTCTGCACCTTCGGCGACCATAACAGCGACATTACCCTTTGCAAAACGGGAAAGCGCATGGTCAACAAAGATGTATTTCGCGGGGACGCGTGCCTTGAACTCCACCATCGCCGAACCGCCGGGAGGTACCACGGTGGTTTGCACGTTCAGGAGCGGCGCACCGGTGGTGCCCTCGTTCCAAACCTTGTCGAACACGGTGCCGATTGCGTGGTAAGCCGATGTCAGGTTAGGGCCGCCAACGCCGAAGAAAACGCGGACATTGTCGCCCACCTTGACTTTCATCGGGTTGGTGAACAAGGCATTGCGTGATCCGTTGATCACCACGTCGGTCGGGTGCTCGGCCAACATGCTAGGAACGTCGAAATCCCTGTGGCCGGTTGCTGCGCCATTGGTATAGATTTCGCCCTGCATCATGTAGAATTCCTTGTCAACCTTGGGCAATCCGCCTTCCGGTTCGATCAGGATCAGGCCATACATGCCGCTCGAAATATGCTGCGGAATGATCTTTGTAGCGCAGTGGTAGACGTACAAACCAGGGTTCATCGCCTTGAAAACGAATGATTTTTCTTCGCCAGGAGCGACGTTGGTCGCTGCTGCGCCGCCGCCTTGACCCCATACTGCGTGCAGGTCAACGTTATGGTTCACTTCGCTGTCCTTGGCGTTCTTCATGGTGATTTCTACCGTATCACCCACGCGGGCACGCAGCATCGGACCGGGTACTTTTCCGTTGTATGTCCAGTACTTGAATGTAGTTTTGGCTGCAGCGTCAAGAATACCCTCCACCTCCACAGATTCCAGAGTGAATTTCAGTGTTTTTGGCCCACGCTTGCCCACGGGTGTGCCCACTGCCGTCGGATCCTGCCAGATCTCCACGGCCCCGGCTACTGCAGCAGATGCTGCGCCTCCAGCAGGTGCGTCCACAGCCCATGATGCTGACGAGCCAAACGCCAACATACCCAATGACAATGCTCCGATGATTGCTTTTACCTTCATGATGATTTTTCTCCTCTTAAGTTTCATTGGTTATTCAAAACAAACACACCACAACATACACACTGCAAAACAACTACAACATACAACACCCCCGGTTAGCAGGAGCGCCACCGACAGAATGTGCAAGCACTACAAAAACAGCTTTACCACCGGTAAGCAAAAGGGATTCAGACACATTCCCGCACATGCGACATTTTGTCACGTGCGGCATTTTGTCGCATCATGCCTAAAGTGTGTACCACCGTCAAGAGCCCTGTTAACGCCGGGCGGGAATATCCGTTTTTTGTGTTGGCCTCGTTGCGGGGCGGCGTACTGCCGTGTTCTTCGACAGGGTGCAGTGCAGGTTGTGCGGCAGTTTTTGCCGCAAAATTGAAACCTGTAGAATGAGGGAAAATTATTCGTGCGCCTTCCGGAAAAACCTGCCTTGTGCAACAGCCGGAAGGTGCGGGGCGCGCTTCGGGGCGCGTCCGCCCGGTGTGGGCGGAATTTTCAACATGCTGTTACGGGTGCGAGGTAGTTTGATGATGCAAAAGAATTGGGTGGATTTTCTGAAGTTCATGCGCTTCATCAAGGCGCGTTTCCGTCAGGATCGCTGCGTGCAAATTGCGGCGAGCCTGACTTTCACCACGCTGCTGTCGCTGGTTCCATTGGTCACCATCGCGCTGACGATGTTCTCGACATTTCCGGTGTTCGAGGATTTTTCCATCCAGATTAAAACTTATCTGCTGAATAATCTGATGCCGAATATGGCGGGAAAGATCATCACCAAATATATGCAGCAATTCACCGAGAGCGCGATGCACCTGACGACAGTCGGTATCGTGTTTCTCGCGGTGACGGCAATGCTGATGATGCTGACCATCGACCACGCATTTAACACGATTTGGGGCGTGACCCGCCAGCGCCCATTTATCAAACGCCTGGTGATCTACTGGGCGGTACTTACCCTGGGGCCCATCCTTATCGGGGCGAGCCTTTCGTTGACCTCGTGGCTGGTCGGGTTGTCGATGGGCTATGCCAAGAACATCCCGGTATTTGGCGTGGGGGCATTGAAGGTATTGCCGGTCATATTTACTACCTTGGCATTTGCCCTGTTGTTCCGGGTCGTGCCGAACCGCTATGTGCCCCGCAGAAACGCGCTGATAGGCGCCATCGTCGCCGCGGTCGCGTTCGAGTCCATGAACCGTATATTCGGCTACTACATCAGCAGCTTCTCAACCTACAAATTGGTGTACGGCGCATTCGCCAGCGTGCCGATTTTCCTGATGTGGATTTACTTGTCCTGGCTGGCCACCTTGTTTGGCGCGGTGATCGCGGCATCATTGTCGCATTGGCGCGCCCCCGATGCGCAACATTCGACGCCCGCCGCACAATTGCTGGATGCGCTGCGTGTACTGCAAATCATGGCAACAGGCTTGCAACAGGGCAAGGTGAGCATTTTTACCGACTTATCCAAGTCTCTGCGCCTCGATTACGACACGCTGGAAAAAATTCTCGACAAGCTGGCAAGCGCCGACATGGTACGCAAAACGGGAAGAAACGGCTGGCTGCTGATGCGTGATACGAACCATATTCTCGCCAGCGAGTTGTTGCGCTTGTTTGTGTTGGATGGCGGTGCATTGCCTGCCGGGCGCGATGACGATCCGTTGCAACAATGGCTTGCAGTTTGCGCCGAGCAGCTCGAACAAAGCGCCGATGTGACTTTGCAGGAACTCTTTGCGCGCAGCCCTGCCTGACTACTTGCCCGACAGGGTCTTTTACGCTTTAATGCGCGACGTTTTTTCAGGAGTATTGCATGGGATTGTTTGAGAAATTATTCGAAGGTGCATTATGGAACAGCCGTTTCGTAATTCTTTTTGCGGTCATCGGCAGCCTGATGGCAGGTTTTGCGATTTTTTACATGGCCACGGTGGACGTGGTGTACCTGTTCAGCCACGCGTTGCACTATGCCGACGCGGGCATGAGCGACGAGGCGCGCAAGGCGCTGCATGACAGCACCGTGACGCATATCGTCGAGGTGGTGGATGGCTATCTGCTGGCCACGGTGATGCTGATTTTCTCGCTCGGGCTGTACGAGCTGTTCATCAGCGACATCGACCAGGCGCACGGCAGCAAATCTTCCAGCAAGATTCTGGTGATCAATAATCTGGACGACCTGAAATCGCGTTTGGCCAAAGTGATCCTGATGATTTTGATCGTCACGCTGTTTGAAGAAGCACTCAACATGACACTGTCCACCCCGCTCGACCTGGTTTACCTGGGTGCGAGTATCGCGTTGATTGCCCTGGCCCTGTATTTGACCCACGCCTCCGAACATGGCATGGGCAAAGATGAAACCTCTGCCGGGGAAGCCCCTGAAAAGCACGGCCACTGAACGGATGGGAATCCCCGGAAACCTGCTGCGCGGCCTGTTGCTGCTATTGCTGTCCCTGCCGTTGCCCGTCCATGCGGCGGGCTTTCTGCTCGAAGACATACAAGGCAAGACACACCGCCTGGCGGATTATCGCGGCAAGTGGGTGCTGGTGAATTTCTGGGCAACCTGGTGCCCGCCATGCCTGAATGAGATTCCTGAATTGGTCAGCCTGCACAATGCGCACAAGGACCATGACTTGGTGGTGGTTAGTGTCGCCATGGATTCCGGCCCCAGAAAAAAAGTGGCCGATTTCGCCCAAGCGCACGGCATCAGCTATCCGGTGGTGAATTGGCAGTGGCAGAAGAGCCAGAAACTGGATCAGGAAATCACCCGAAATTTCGGCGACATTGAAGCCGTGCCCAGCAGTTTCCTATATACCCCAAAAGGTGAACTGGTCAGTCACCAGCTTGGCGGGGAAGTGACGCGCGAAAGTGTCGAGACTTACATTAAAAACAAGAAACTCGATTAGTCCTGCTGCGTCACAAAACGATCAAGGGATGTAGTTTGTAGGGCGATTAGCCGCTGACGGGCGTGCGGCTGTTGCTGATGTCCCGGCGCGGCAATACCCAGTTGTTGCGCCACGCGGCGCGCACCAGGTTCGGGTATTCCGGTCGCCCCAGGCTGCCGTTGTAGCGGCCCAGCGCGCGATACAGATCGCCGTTTTCAATATCCAGATAGTGGCGCAGGATAGTGCAGCCGTAACGCAGGTTGACGCGCAGATGGAACAGGTTTTGCCCGCTGGCGCCAATTTCCTTTACCCAGAACGGCATCACCTGCATATAGCCGCGCGCACTCGCGCTGGAAATAGCATATTTCTTGAAGCCGCTTTCCACTTCGATCAGACCCAATACCAGTTCCGGTTCAAGCCCGGCGCGGGTCGCCTCGTAATGCACCGTCTTGAGAAAGTCGAGGCGGTATTTTGCATCCGGCAAGCGTTTTTCCAAGCGGCGCGACATTTCGTTCAACCACGCATCCGCCTCGTGTTGCGTGGCAAATGCCAGCTTGGGCGCGGCGCGATCCGATACGCTGCGCTGCAACACTGCGCGGACGCTGGCGGAAAGCGGCGTGTAGACTTGTTCCCCGGCAAATACACCGGAAGCAAACAACACCCCTGCCAGGCATAGCGGCAACACGTAATAGCGTGAAAAGGGCGGGTGGGTCAGTTGCATAGCCTCGATTTTACGAACTCCAATACACTTTGCAAGGGGATGGCCTGCGCCGATACGTCGCGCCGCCCCTGGTATTCCACCTGATCCTGCTTGAGGCCGCGTTCGCCTATGACCAGACGGTGCGGGACGCCGATTAGTTCCATATCGGCAAACATCACGCCGGGGCGCTCGTCGCGGTCATCCAGCAACACCTCGATCCCGGCGGCTTGCAGCGCGGCATACAGTTGCTCTACCGCGCTGCGCACCGCTTCGCTCTTGCCCATGCCGATCGGTACGATGGCGATCTGGAACGGCGCCATTGTGGTCGGTAGCGTGATGCCGCGCTCGTCGAAATTCTGCTCGATGGCGGCGGCGACGATGCGCGATACACCGATGCCGTAGCAGCCCATTTCGATGATTTGCGCTTTGCCCTGCGCGTCCAGATAGGTCGCTTTCAAGGCTTCGGCGTATTTGGTGCGCAACTGGAAAATATGCCCGACTTCGATGCCGCGACAGATTTCCAGAATGCCTTTGCCGTCCGGTGACAGGTCGCCCGCAACCACGTTGCGGAGGTCGTGCACGTCCGCACCATCCAGATGGATGTCACGCCCGAAATTTGCGCCGGTGTAATGGAAGCCATCATCATTCGCGCCGCAAACGAAATTGCTCATCGCGGCGGCGGCGCGGTCGGCCAAAATGCGCACGGTCGCGTTGACCGGTCCGATGTATCCGGCGCGGCAGTTCATGTTGCGGTGAATTTCGTCATCGCTGGCGAAACGGAACTCGCCCAGCACTTTTGCCGCCTTGAGTTCGTTGAGCTGGTGGTCGCCGCGCAGCAGCAGCAGGGCGAAACGGTTTTCTGCATCCATCACGGCAATGGCCTTCAGCACCTGTTGCGGCGCGACATTCAGGAACGCGGCGACTTCCTCTATGGTTTTCTGTCCGGGGGTGATAACTTTTTCCAGCGACTGGCCGGGCTCCTCGCGCGGCACAACGGGCGCAACGGCTTCCGCCAGTTCGACGTTGGCCGCGTAGCCGGAGTCCGGGCAAAATGCCAGCGCGTCTTCACCCGCGTCGGCCAGCACATGAAACTCGTGCGAGCCGCTGCCGCCGATCGCGCCGGTGTCGGCGGCCACCGCGCGGAACTGCAATCCCAGGCGCGTGAAAATGCGGCTGTAGGTGTCGTACATGACCCGGTAGGTTTGCTCCAAACTCGCGTAATCGGCATGGAACGAATAGGCGTCCTTCATCACGAATTCGCGGGCGCGCATCACGCCGAAACGCGGGCGCACTTCATCGCGGAACTTGGTCTGGATCTGGTAGAAGTTGACCGGCAGTTGGCGGTAGCTGCGGATTTCGCGGCGCGCGATGTCGGTGATCACTTCCTCGTGGGTGGGGCCGAAGCAGAAGCTGTTGTCGTGCCGGTCCTTGATTTTCAGCATCTGCGGGCCGAACACCTCCCAGCGTCCGGTTTCCTGCCATAGCTCGGCGGGCTGCACGGCGGGCATCAGCAATTCGATTGCACCGCTGTGGTTCATTTCTTCGCGCACGACATTTTCCACCTTGCGCAACACGCGCAAACCGAGCGGCATCCAGGTGTACAAACCGCTGGCCAGTTTCTTGATATAACCGGCGCGCAGCATTAGTTTGTGGCTGGGCAACTCCGCTTCGGACGGAGCTTCTTTCAGGGTGGAGATGAAAAATTTTGAAACACGCATAGTGGGTAATATCTAAATTTGATTGTGAGGGCGCGATTTTACAGGGAATGCGCGCCGTCCGGTATGGCGGCATATCCGCTTTCCATTGAAGGCGAAATGTGAAAGAATCCGCGCATTGAAATTAACCGAATAGAGTTGAAATGATAGACCGAGACGGCTACCGCCCGAATGTCGGCATCATTATCACGAATGACAGAAATCAGGTGTTCTGGGGAAAACGGATGCGGCAGCATGCATGGCAGTTTCCGCAAGGCGGCATCCAGCATGGCGAAACCCCGGAACAGGCGATGTACCGCGAGTTGCACGAAGAAGTCGGCTTGCTGCCGGAACATGTGAAAATACTCGGTCGCACCCGGGAGTGGATGCGTTACGAGGTTCCGCAGAACTGGGGCAAACGTGAATCGCGCGGCGGTTATCGCGGACAAAAGCAGATCTGGTTTTTGTTGCGCCTGGTTGGCCGTGATTGCGATGTCTGCCTGCGCGCCTGTTCGCATCCCGAGTTTGATGCGTGGCGCTGGAACGATTACTGGCTGGACATCAGCGCCGTGATCGAATTCAAGCGTGAAGTTTATACGATGGCGCTCAACGAGTTGGCCCGCTATCTTCCCGCGCCCAGAAATAACGCCGCATATCCGCAATGCGCGCACAGATAGTTTCCAATAAATTAATTTGAGGAGTGATAGTTGTGATTAAAGAATATACCCCCCTTCCATCCGCCCCGTTGAAAGCGGGCTCGTCTTATGCGCGGCCGGCTCAGGCGCTTCCGGAGCGCGTCCGGCTGGGCGATCCGGCGACGGATGTGATGACCGACTTGAGCAAGGTTTCGCTGGTCAGCGTGCGCGCCAAGACCCCGATGGACAGGGCCAACGCCAAGATGATCCGTTATGGCGTGCGCATGTTGCTGGTGCTGGACGAAAACGAGCAGTTGGCGGGGCTGTTGACCGCGAACGATGTGTTGGGTGAAAAGCCGATGCACTTCCTGCAAAACATGGGCGGAACCCATGCCGACATCATGGTCCGCGACATCATGAGCACGCAACGCGAACTGGAAGTATTGAAAATTGAAGATGTGCAACATGCCAAAGTCGGGCAAATCGTCGCCTACATGAAAAAATCCGGCAGGCAGCATGCGCTGGTGGTGTCTGAAGGCGCGGATGGCAAGCAAACCGTGTGCGGCCTGTTCTCCATTACCCAGATTGCCCGCCAGTTGGGCGTTCAAGTCCATAGCTTCGAACTGGCGCGCACCATTGCCGAAATCGAAGCCGTGATCGCGCGTGCTTGATTGCGCCGGAAAAATCCCTGAGGTGAAATTCATGGGCACATCGCTGCGGCATGTTGCGCTGGTTATACTGCTGTCTGCCGTTGCGGGGTGCTCCACCATAGGGGATTCCGCGCAAAGCGTCAAAAATTCTGCCGGGAACCTGTTCGGTGGCGACAGTACGCTCGACACCACAACCGAAAAAAAAGTGCCCGGCGACAGCCCCGTGCCGACGGTTAAAAACGCGGCGACATTGCGTATCAGCAAGTATGTGGACCAGCGCAAAGCGGGCAACC
>SCPW01000058.1 GCA_004298605.1 Gallionella sp. | reverse complement strand
CGATGCGGGGCGGCAGTTTTGCGGTGGCTATGCCGCCGCTGGCCGAGGGCGGCGCCCACGGTTTGGAGAGCGTAGAGTTTCAGGTTGCCGCCAATCCGGGAGCGCCGCCGCGCAGCATCGCAAAAGTGGCTTCGGGCGGCGAATTGTCGCGCATCAGCCTGGCGATTCAAGTTGCCGCCAGCCAGGTTGCCAGCGTGCCGACACTGATTTTTGACGAAGTGGACAGCGGCGTCGGCGGGCGCGTCGCAGAAATTGTCGGGCATTTGCTCAAACAACTGGGAAAGAATTTTCAGGTGCTGTGCGTGACGCACTTGCCGCAAGTGGCGGCGACCGCCGATCAGCAGTGGCAAGTGAGCAAAATGGTGGAAAACGGAGCCACGCTGAGCCATATCACCGCCTTGGACGGCAAGCAACGCGTCGAGGAAATTGCGCGCATGTTGGGCGGCGTGAAGATTACCGATACCACGCGCAAGCACGCCGCGGAGATGTTGGCTGCGGCAGCTTGAGGTATCATGCGGCGGCTTTGAGATACAGAGATTACGAATATGCGCACTAAACTGATTTTGCTTTCCATGCTGCTGGCTTCGTGCAGCTATCTTTCCGCGCCTGTCTTATCGCCCTACAAGATGGATATCCGCCAGGGCAACTATGTGACGCCGGAGATGCGCGGCAAGCTGAAGATCGGCATGTCCAAGCAGCAGGTGCGCTACGTGCTGGGTACGCCCATGATCAGCGATGCTTTTCACGGCAACCGCTGGGATTATGCGTACCGCCTGGAGCATCGCGGCGAGGTGGTGGAGAAGCAACAGCTTACACTTTATTTTGATGGCGATAATCTGGTGCGCATGGATGATGGCGGCCAGCCCGTGCAAACCGCGCCGGCGATTGCGCAGCAAGCTGTTACGCCGACAGTGCCTCAGCCTGTGGCGGCTCCGGCCATTGCCAAGGCTGTTCAGCCACAACCCGTTGCCGAAGCGGCTCAACCAAAGCCGGTTGCCGTGGCGATTCAGCCGCAGCCGGTCTCAAAAGCCGACCCCGCGGCGGAGGTGTTGAAGAGCGTGCAGGGTTGGGTGGCGGCCTGGTCGGCGCGCGACGTGGCAAAATATCTCGCCAGCTATGCCGGCACCTTCAAGCCGGCCGGGATGGGCAAGGCAGCGTGGGAAGCGCAGCGCAGGGAGCGCGTCGGCAAGGCCAGTTTTATCGTGGTGGAAGTGAGAGATATGAATATCAAGCTGCGCGATGACAGCCATGCCAGCGCAACCTTCAAGCAGGACTACCGATCGGATTCGTACAAGGACAGCACACGCAAGACGCTGCAATTGGAAAAAATTGGCGGTTCGTGGCTGATTGTTTCCGAACAGGTCAACAAAAAATAAATGGCGGGGTGGGTTGGCGTAGCGTGACCCGCCAGAAACAATTTCACCGATACCGTGAAGTCAGGATTAACGAGCATGAATAAAATCAAAATCGCCATCGCCGGCAGCAGCGGACGCATGGGGCGCGCCTTGCTGGAAGGCGTGGCGCAAACCGGTGATCTGGTGTTGCATTCCGCGCTGGAGCATGGCGGCAGCACGCAGTTGGGGCGCGATGCGGGAGAATTGTGCGGCGCGGCCTGCGGCGTAAAAATCAGCGCGGATGTGGAATCCGCCTTGCAAGGCGCAGACGTGCTGATTGATTTCACCCGCCCCGAAGGCACGCTGCACCACCTCGGCATTTGCCGCAAGCTGGGCGTGAATATGGTGGTCGGCACAACCGGCCTGAATGCGCAGCAAAAGGCGCAACTCGGCGCGGCGGCGCAGGACATCGGCATTGTATTTGCGCCCAACATGAGTGTGGGTGTGAACCTGGTGTTCAAACTGCTGGAAACCGCATCGCGTGTACTGGCGCACGGTTATGACATCGAAATCGTCGAAGCGCATCACCGCCATAAAGTGGATGCGCCGTCCGGCACCGCGCTCGGCATGGGTGAAGTCATCGCGCGCACCCTGGGGCGCGACCTGTCGAAATGCGCCGTGTATGGCCGCGAAGGTGTGACCGGCGAACGTGATCCCTCCACCATCGGCTTCGCAACCGTGCGTGGCGGCGACATTGTCGGCGACCATACCGTCATGTTCGCCGGCACCGGCGAGCGCATCGAAATCACCCACAAAGCCAGCAGCCGCGCCACCTTCGCGCTGGGAGCACTGCGTGCGGCACGCTTCCTGAAAGAAAACCCTGCGGGGATGTATGACATGCAGGACGTGCTCGATTTGAAGTGAGCCCCTTTTTTCCCCGATAGGCTTTCTCACCTCCTATGGCAAAAGAATGCCTGGAGGGATTGGGTCGACGTTGAAATTCGGGGCGACAATGTTGGATATGCTATGGATTGGAAAATACTCGCAACCGTTTTTGTTTCCGTTTTTGTCGCCGAAATGGGCGACAAGACGCAGCTTGCCACCATGCTGTTCGCTTCTGACAAGGAGGTCGGCAAGTGGACTATCTTTATCGGTGCATCGCTGGCGTTGGTCGCTGCCTCCGGTATTGGCGTGCTGGTCGGCAGCGCGCTGTCGGACCATATCGACGAAAAGTATTTGCACTATGCCGCCGGAGCGGGCTTTGTCGCCATCGGCATTTGGACGCTGTGGAAGGCTTAAAAAAACTTCAAAAACCCCTTGTTTTTTTGTGGGAAATAAGCGGCTGAATAATTGCTAACAAATTGAATTTATTGTTGTTTTTATTGTGAATGCCGCTCCGTAAAAGTAACGCAAAAAATACTTGATAAAAATACTTTACATTCATGCTTGACACATCCTGCAAGTTAGAACAGAATTCAAAAGCGCGTCAAAATGTCGCATCACGGTTGCATAAGACGCGCGTGATAACAATACAAACAAACGGGAGGTTCTAATGGAGTCATCAGAGACTGGGAATGCGCCAGTTCCCTTCTTGCAGCAGATGTTGCAAAACAAGTTTCTGTTGTTGACAGTGATGTTGGCTGTCAGCGCGGCGGCTTATTTCAGTATTGGTCTTTACTTGTTGATCGGACGCTAGGCGCTCTGTTTAATGGAGTGCCTCTGCTTGATATTGAGAGCGCAGTGCTCTAAATAGCGAAAGACATGCTTAAGGACACCCCTAAAAATTCATTATGTTGGACTGAACACTAAAGACAGTTGTATTGATTTTAAGCTTGCAAGAGCTTGGAGTGTCTGTTTTGGTGAGTTAACTGCCCGTAGGTTGAACGTGGCATTGATGCGGTAGCACTCGGCTATTTGGTTTGGACTGGATTCCCGCCTTCGTGAAGAATGATGGACCGGGATTTTTAGAGGTCACCTTAAGGTGATGTAATTATTGCAATATCTCTGTAGCAACGAAGAAAAAAGCAGCAAAAGAAGAGACAAAGTTTTTGTTTTGAGTTGTTTTGTATCATCCATCAATGGCATTAGCCATCAAACGTTAAGGGAGGAGTGAAAATGTCAGCGTCAAATTCGAGCAATGCAAGCCCTCATGCTATGCAAAAGTTGTTGGATAACAACTGGACCTTGTTGTTTTTGGGCATGGTGGTGCCTACCGTGTTTTATACACTATGGGGACTTTGGGATGTAATCAATATACCGGTGGGCAAGTAAGACGCCGTGTGGGCTTAATTTAAAAGGAGAAATATAACTATGGGAACATCTTACACTCCCCCAACAAACCCGGACTGGTGGCGTGAACCGATCGAGCGCACCGAGTTGATCTGGATCGCGATTTCGTTTGCATGGTGTCTGTTCATGTTTGGCTGGATGATCGGCTGGCACTGGATCGGTAACCAAAACATGAATAACGAGGCCTACAAAACCACGCCCGAGGCATTTTCGCAGAAGATGGCTGACATGACGGCGAAATACACCATTCGCAAGG
>SCPW01000057.1 GCA_004298605.1 Gallionella sp. | reverse complement strand
AAAAAAACCTCACGGTGTCATAATTGCGGCACACAATCACTCACACGGAGATACACAACATGGCAAGAATGGTGCAATGCGTAAAACTGGGGCGCGAAGCCGAAGGGCTGGATCGCCCGACCTATCCCGGCCCGCTGGGTCAGCGGATTTTTGAGAATATTTCCAAAGAAGCCTGGCATAACTGGATCAAGTTCCAGACCATCCTGGTGAACGAAAACCGCCTCAATCTCTCCGATGCGCCGGCACGCAAATTCCTCGCCGCGCAAATGGAGAATTTTTTCTTCGGCGAGGGGACGCAAATGCCGCCGGGCTATGTGCCCCCCAAGAATTAAAATGGGAACAATGGCATCTCGCCCCTGAAAATGGCTAAAAAATTCGCCCCGCAACAATTCCTGAACCGCGAGCTGTGCCAGCTCGAATTCAACCGGCGCGTGCTGGCTCAGGCCGAGGATACAACCATCCCGTTGCTGGAGCGGTTGAAATATCTGTGCATTGTCAGCAGCAATCTCGACGAATTCTTCGAAATACGCGTGGCGGGTTTGAAGGAGCAGATCAAGCTGGGCGGGATTGCCACCGGCGCGGATGGCATGACTGCCCGGCAGGCGCTCAAGCTGGTGCGCGAACAGGCGCACCAACTGATCGAGCGGCAATACCGCTTGTTCAACACCGACATCATTCCCGCACTCGCCGGGCAGGGCATCAAATTTTTGCGCCGCACGCATTGGAACGAGGCGCAACAGGCCTGGGTCAAGGATTTTTTCCTGCGCGAAGTGATGCCGGTGTTGACCCCTATCGGCCTCGACCCGGCGCACCCCTTCCCGCGCGTACACAACAAGAGCCTGAACTTTACCGTGGAGCTGCAAGGCAAGGATGCCTTCGGCCGCAATTCGGCGCGCGCCATCGTGCAGGCCCCGCGCGTGCTGCCGCGCACCATCCTGATGCCGCCGGAAATCAGCGGCTGCGAATACGGCTTTGTATTCCTCTCGTCGATCCTGCATGCGCATGTCGGCGAACTGTTCAGCGGCATGGAGGTGCTCGGTTGCCACCAGTTCCGCGTGACGCGCAACAGCAACCTGTTCGTGGACGAAGAAGAAGTAAAAAACCTGCGGCTCAGCCTGCAGGGCGAACTGCCGCAACGCCATTTTGGCGATGCGGTGCGCCTCGAAATTGCCGACAATTGCTCGCCGCAAATCGCGGAAATATTGCTCAAGGAATTCAACCTTGCGCCGGAGGATTTATACCGCGTGCATGGCCCGGTGAATCTGGTGCGCCTGATGGAAATCCCCAATCTGGTGGCGCGCGACGATTTGAAATTCCCGCCCTTCGTGCCCGGCGTGCCCGGCGTGTTGCAAAAAAAAGGCGCGGATATGTTCAAGGTAATCCGCAAGGGCGATGTGCTGCTGCACCACCCTTACCAATCCTTCAAACCGGTGATCGATTTCATCCAGCAGGCGGCCAGCGATCCGGGCGTGGTGGCGATCAAGCAAACCGTGTACCGCACCGGCGTGGATTCCGTCCTGATGGAGGCGTTGATCGGTGCGGCGCAACGCGGCAAGGAAGTGACCGTTGTGGTGGAGTTGCTGGCGCGTTTCGACGAGGAAGCCAACATCAACTGGGCGAACCGCCTGGAGGAAGTCGGCGCGCACGTGGTGTACGGCGTGGTCGGGCACAAGACCCACGCCAAGATGCTGATGGTGGTGCGCCGCGAAGACGGCAAGCTGCGCCGCTACGTGCATCTGGGCACCGGCAACTACCATCCGCGCACCGCGCGGCTCTATACCGATTTCGGCCTGTTTACCTGCAACGAAGAAATCTGCGCGGACGCAAACGAAGTGTTCACCCAGCTCACCAGCCTCGGCAAGGCGCGCGCGCTGCATCACCTCTGGCAGTCGCCGTTCTCGATGCACAGCGAAGTGCTGCGCGCCATCCAGAACGAAACCCGCCTCGCCAAAGCGGGCAAGCACGCGCAAATCATCGCCAAGATGAACGCCTTGCTGGAGCCGGAAATCATCGGCGCGCTTTACGAAGCCTCCGGCGCGGGCGTGAAGGTGGATCTGATCGTGCGCGGCGTGTGCGCGCTGCGCCCCGGTGTGGCGGGATTATCGGAAAATATCCGGGTGCGTTCGGTCATCGGGCGTTTTCTCGAACACACGCGCATTTTTTACTTCCGCAACGACCTGAAGCATGACGTGTATCTCGCCAGCGCAGACTGGATGGACAGGAACTTTTTCCGCCGCATCGAGGTGTGCTTCCCGCTGCTCGACAAAAAACTCAAGAAGCGCGCCCTCGACGAGGGGCTGAAGATTTACCTGCAGGACAACGCCCAGGCGTGGATCATGGATGGCGAGGGGCATTATCAGCATAAAATCCCGCGCCGCGCCGCGCAAAAATGCGCGCAAAACGAGCTGCTCGGGCAACTCGCCAACCCGCCGTCCAGGGCGGCCCCATAAGGGAATTGAAATTTTCTAAAGCACCATCTGTAAAATTGTGCCACACCAGCCAATAACGCGCTGCGCGCATTAGCCTCCACTGAAACTACTGGAGCGCTCACGCGCTTTGTTGGTGGTTTTAGTTCCGGCATAACGCGCTGCGCGCATTAGCCTCCACTGAAACCACTGGAGCGCTCACGCGCTTTGTTGGTGGTTTTAGTTCCGGCATAACGCGCTGCGCGCATTAGCCTCCACTGAAACTACTGAAGCGCTCACGCGCTTCAGTAGTTTTCCCGCAGGTAAATAAACTCGTTGCCGCCTTTGTACACGCCGAATGTGGCGCGTGCGGTGTTGCCCGGCAGATAGGCGGAAAGCGTGTTCACCGCCATGTCCACGCTGCCGTCGTACCTTCCGTCGCCCCCGCCGGGCTTCGCGAGCCGGTAGGCGGCAATGCCGCCGGTGAATACCACCGAGGCGGGGGGGGTGACGACGCCGGTTTCTCCTGACGCCAGGTTTTTTTTGTAATTGTTCAGGATGATGTCCGCTACCGCGAACAGGCTGTTGTTGTCCAGTGTGTTGGTGGAATAGCCCGAGCCGCCCCAGTATTGCGCCGACACCGCGACCGGCAGCGGCAGCAATTCCGAGCCGTGCGCGTTGGACAGTCTCAGGCGCCCGTAGCGCGCCACGGTGCTGCCCGCCTTGGTGTGGTTGTTCGCGCCCGCCACCACGTTCACGGTATCCAGATCGTAGGCGGCCATGAGCGCGCCATCGCTATCCTGCGGCGCGACGCCGATGTCCAGTGCGGCATATGGCCCGGCGGGAGATGCGCTGTCCCGGTAAAGCGTGAGGGGCACGGTGATGCTCGCCACGCCGCTCGCAAAAACGCCCGCCGTGGCTTGCGCCGGGGTCAGGCAAGGGTGCGCGGGCGCGACGCCGCAGGGCGGGAACGGGGTTCGCGTGGCGGCGCTGTTTACCGCGCCCAGGCCGAGCGGGCCGCCTGTCCCCGCCGTGACGGATGCGACCGGATCCAGCTTGGCGAACCGGTTGGCGGGCGTCGCCGACCAGTTGTAATTTTGCAGCGTGGTCGCCCCGTCCGCCGCTTTGGCGGTGAGCGTGAACAAGGCGTTCATCTGTTCGCCCATGTAAGTGAAACTGCCGCAGCCCGCCACGGTGCATCCCGCGATGTCGGTGCGGTTGGCGATCGTGCCGCCCGACAGCGCGAACTGCGCCGCATAAAAGCGCCCCACATTACCCGTTGCCGTGCCGGTAACGTCACCGGCGCCGAGGTAGTCGCCATCGCTCACGCCGGGCGTGAGCGTGATGATGCCCGCCTCGCTCCAGGCGAACGCCGCACCGGTCGCGACACCATTGGCGAACGCGCCGAAAGCGCCGGCGACGGATGGGTTGCTGGTCAGACCGAGCCCGGCGACCAGCGCGGGGGTCAGCTTGACGCTTTCCGGAACAGTTTCCTGGCCGAAGTTGTACGCCGTGCTGCCGGTCGAGGTCACGGCGGTGGCCGTCGCGGAAAACGCTTCTCCCGCCTTGACGAATTTTGCGCCCGCAGCGTCGGCGGCAGCCGGGTTCGCCAGGTTCGGCGCCGCCGTCTGCTGGATGCCGGACAACACAAAGCCGGACGGCCTGACCACGAAGGCGTTCGATGCGCCCGCCAGCGCGGACAGCAACGGGCCGCCCGCGGCCTTGGCGGCGTACAGCTTCACCTGCCCCACGTCGCTGTAGGTAAAGGTGAAGGGTGCGTTGCCGTCGGCGTCGAAGGTCATGCTGACCGGCAAATAGCTCGACACGCTGCCGTTGTTGTTGCGCGCGATGTCGGTGGCCGTTCCGCCATTCACGCTCATCAGATTGGCGCCATAGCATGTCGCCGGATTGTTGCACTCGTAGGCGAAATTGGCCGCCGTGGCTCCGGCCAATGCGGTTTCGCAGGCCTTGGTGGTCGTGTTCGTTTTCACCGCCCGCAGGTAATACGTGGCGGAAGGCGTCCCCGCTACCTGGGCGGGAATGGTCGCTGCCGCGCCACCGGCGGAACCCGAGAAGATGAAGCCTGCCGTATTGAAAGTGGTGGAACAACTGTCCGCCACCGCGCAACCCGCTCCGTCCGGGCAACACTTGCGCGGGTTCACCGCCACCGTTTGCTCGCCGGACAGGGTGACCGTCGCTGCCGCGCCGTCGGCGGCCGCCGGATAACTGAGTGTTGTGG
>SCPW01000056.1 GCA_004298605.1 Gallionella sp. | reverse complement strand
GTGTGCTCTTCCGATCTGTTCGCCAGTTGGCGCACATGCGCTTCGGAGATTTTTTTGTCGTCGTAATTGCGCAGCACCGCTTCCAGCACGATGCGTAGCGAAACCGGCAAACGCGAAATTTTACCGATCCCGGCGGTTTCCAGCGCGGGCAGCGAATACAGCGTGCCGCTCTTGCCGTCGGCGAGTTTAAAGGGTTGGCGAGTGTTGAACAGGTTGTGTGGTGCGGTGCTGGACGACATGATGGAGGCTCCGGGTTGGCGGGACAAAATAAAAGCGCAATTATAACCGGAAGGCCGGGCGCAGTTGCGCGGCTTGGGCAAATGCCGCAGGCCATGCAATAATCCGCAGGTGTGAGCTTTACGCCAGTATGTTCGCCCCTTTTATTGGAGAAACCTGACGTGCCGATTATCTGGGATGTCCCGTTGGTTGTCCTTTCCGTACTGGTTGCGATGCTCGGTTCGTTTGCGGCATTCGCCCATGGGCGGCATATGCGCGAAAGCAGCGGGCGTTCGGCGCACGCGTGGATGTTTGCCGGCGCATCCACGCTGGGCCTGACGATCTGGGCCACGCACTTCATCGGCATACTGGCCTTTCATCTTCCGGTGCATGTCGATTACGACCCGTCGCTGGCGCTGCTTTCCGTCCTGCCCGCGATTGTCTTCACCCTGCTGGGATTCTATGTGTTGCGCGAGCCGGTTGTCGGCGTCAGGCAGATAGCGGAAAGCGGCCTGCTGATAGGGGCCGGCATCAGTCTCACGCAGTACGCCTGCATGGCAACCCTCCAGCTTTCGCCGCCTATCGGCTACAGCATTCAGCTTGTCGCCTTGTCCGCGGCCATTGCCGTCATTCCTTCATGCGCCGCGTTGCTGGTGGTGTACCGGGGCGGGGGTGCAAAACCGCCGTCGTTGCCGCATTCTGCGCTGGGTGCGGCCATCATTGGGCTGGCGATTCCGGCGGTGCATTACACCGTCGTAATCGGTATGCATATTCCATCCGACAGCATCAGCACATTTGATGTTCTGTCCGAGCCGCGCTTTATGGCCATGCTGATTTTGCTGGTCACCCTGTTCTGGTTTGGCGGCGGCATTATCGCCTCGCTGTTCGACCATCGCATGGTGCGGCAAAACGCCGAGGCGCTGGAGAGATTGCAGGGGGCGTACGAGGTGTTGGAAGAGCGCGCGCAGCAATTGGCCAAGGACCGTTCCAGGCTGGTGCTGGACAAGGCTCTGGACGCGGTAATCAACATCGACAGCGCCGGGCGGGTAACCGAATGGAACGCGGAAGCGGAACACGTATTCGGTTACCCGCACGATGAAGCGATCGGCCAGCCGGTGTCCGATTTGATTATTCCCGCCATTCATCGCGAAGCGCACGGCAGTGGGTTGAAGCATTTTCTGGAAACGGGCGGGGCGAATATTCTGGGCAAGCGCACCGAAACCACCGCGCTGCGGAAGGATGGGGCGGAATTTCCGGTCGAATTGACCGTTACCGCCGTGCATCAAAAAGATGAAACCTTTTTCAGCGCGTTTGTGCGCGACATCACCGACCGCAAACTGGCCGAGCAGCAAATCCACCAGTTGGCCTTTTATGATGCGCTCACCAAATTACCCAACCGCCGTTTATTGCTGGACCGTTTGCAGCAGGCGCTTTCGGCGAGCGCGCGCAGCGGCCAGCATGGCGCGGTGATGTTCCTCGATATCGACAATTTCAAAAATCTCAACGATACCAAAGGGCACGATACCGGCGATTTGCTGTTGGTCGAAGTCGCCAGGCGGCTGGAATCCTGCGTGCGCGACGGCGATACGGTGGCGCGCCTGGGCGGCGATGAGTTCGTGGTCGTGCTGGAGCTTGCCAGCAATGTCAGCGTGGCCGGCGCGCAGGCCGAGCTGGTTGCCGAAAAAATCCGCGCCACCCTGAACCTGCCTTACCAGCTCAAGGATTACATGTACCACACCACGCCGAGTATCGGCATCGTGCTGTTCAACGGCAATCTGGAAAGCATCGACGACCTGCTCAAACACGCCGATACCGCCATGTACCAAGCCAAAACGAGAGGCCGCAATACTATCTGTTTCTACGACCCCGTCATGCAGGCCGAGCTGGAATCGCGCGCCGAGATGGAAGGCGAATTGCGCCAGGCGCTTGCCAGGCAGCAGTTCCGCCTGCATTACCAGATACAGATGGACAGCCTGCACCGCCCGCTGGGCGCGGAAGTGCTATTGCGCTGGGAACATCCGGGGCGCGGCACCACCTATCTCCCCGCGCAGTTTATCGCGCTGTCCGAAGAGATTGACCTGATCGTCCCGATAGGGTTATGGGTGTTGCAGACCGCCTGCGCGCAGCTCAAGGTCTGGCAGCATGATGCGCTGACGCGCGATCTGACGCTGGCGGTGAACGTCAGCGCCAAACAGTTCCGCCAGTCCGACTTTGTCGCCCAGGTGCAGCGCGTGTTGCTGAATAGCGGCGCCAAGCCTTCGCACCTCAAGCTGGAACTGACCGAAAGCATGGTGCTGGAGAATGTCGAGGATACCATCGGAAAAATGCGCGAACTGAAGCTGCTCGGCGTGAGCTTCTCGATGGATGACTTCGGCACCGGTTATTCCTCGCTGCAATATCTCAAGCGGCTGCCGCTGGATCAGATCAAGATCGACCGGTCTTTCGTGCGCGACATCACCGGCGACCCCAACGATGCCGCTATCGTGCAGGCCATTATCGCGATGACCGAGGCGCTGGGCTTGAATGTGATCGCGGAAGGCGTGGAAACCGAAGAGCAGCGCGAATTTCTCGAATCGCGTGGCTGCCACGCTTTCCAGGGCTATCTGTTCGGCAAGCCAGTGCCGCTCGAGCAATTTGAAAAATTGCTGCACCAGGGCTGAAGGGCGCGGCTTCCATGAGCGCAATTCAGCGCCGGGCCAGCAGCGCGCTGCCGTAAGCCGCTTCGGGATGCGCCGCCACGCTGACCGGCACACCGAGGATTCTTTCGCGCATCTTTTCCCATACCGCATTTTTTGCCCCGCCGCCGCTTGACACGACGCGCTCGAGCGGCGGCGCGCCCAGTTCGGCGAGCCTGGCATAGCCCGACGCCTCGATGCGCGCCAGGCCTTGCAGCAGCCCGTGCAGGAATTGCGCGTCGTCTGCCGGGCGCGGTGTAACCTGCCTCGAGCTCAGCCGGAGAGGGCGCGGTGCGAGCTGCGGGTCGTTGACGGGGAAACGCTCGCCGGTTCCGGGTAGCGGGTAGTAGTCCGACGGGCTGTCCCGCAACGGGTCTATACGCGCGCTCAGCGCGGCGAGTTGCGCGTCGTCAAAAAAATTGCGCAGCACGCCTGCTCCGGCATTCGACGCGCCGCCCACCAGCCAGAGGCCGCCGTAGCGATGGCTGTACACGCCGTATTCCGGCGCGTCGATGCGTTTTTCAGAAAGCTGCTTGAGCACCAGCGTGGTGCCGAGCGAAGTCACACCGACGCCGGGCTCATCGACTCCGGCAGCGATGAAAGCGGCGGTGCTGTCGGTGGTTCCGGCGTGGATGGCGCATTGCGGATGGATGCCGAAATGGGCGGCGATGCCAGGCTGGATGCACCCGATAACTTCGCCCGGGGCGAGCACCTCCGGCAGCAGATGGGAATAAGGCAGGGTCATCAGCCAATCCGGCCAGCACAGGTTTGCCACGTCGTAGCCGGTTTTCAGCGCGTTGTGATAATCGCTGATGCCGGGTTTTCCGCCGAGCAGGGCGGCGAGCCAGTCGGCCTGGTGCAGAAAGCAGGCGGCGTGTTCGCTGCCGGGTTGCCGCGTCAACCACAGGAGCTTGGCGAGGCCGGAGGTGGCGCTGGCAACGGCGTGGGCTTCCGGGATGGCTTTGAGTTGCGCGGCTTGCGGCTGCGCGCGGTCGTCGTTGTAGAGCAACGGAGAGGAGAGAGGAGCAAGATTCTCATCGCACAGCAGCACCGTGCCGGACGTGCCGTCTATCGCGATGCCGCGCAAGTCTGCGGCGATGCCCTGCGGCAGTGCGCCCAGGAGGGTATGCAGCGCGGTGCGCCAGCCCAGCGGGGTCTGTCTGGCAGGATCGGGATAGGCAATGTGCTGTTCCCGGACGATAGCCTTGCCGCCATCAATGACACAGGCGCGCGCACCGGAGGTGCCGAAATCCAGGCCGAGGTAATAGATGGCAATGCCTCCTTGTTTTTGCAGAGCGAGCTGTGCCCGCCTACAAAATCCTGTTTTTAGCCGCGCACATTGGATTGCATGCCGAACTGGCTCAGATCGACGAACGGCGCGGGTTGCCAGCCTTGTTTGCGGTGTTCGGCAACCACGTTGGTGAAAATCCCGCCGCGCACGTAGAACTTGGCGGTGAGGCGCATGAAGCGCGGTCCGGTGGCGGCGACCAGGTCGTCCAGGATGCGGTTGGTGACGTCTTCGTGAAAATGCCCCTCGTTGCGGAACGACCACATGTAAAGCTTGAGGCTTTTCAGCTCGACGCATTTTTCATCGGCGATGTAATCCAGGATCAGCGTGGCGAAATCCGGCTGGCCGGTTTTTGGGCACAGGCAAGTGAATTCGGGGATTTCCATGTGGATATGGTAATCGCGCCCCGGGTTCGGGTTGGGGAAAGTTTCCAGTGTTTTAGCGGGTTGTGTGGACATTTGGTGGGGGGGCTGGCTTCAGTTAGAATAGCCCGCATTATAACGTTGCGGCTCCCAAATTGCGCTTATCCCAGATCAAACTAGCCGGTTTCAAATCCTTCGTTGACCCCACGCATATTTCGCTGCCGGGGCAGATCGTCGGCGTGGTCGGGCCGAACGGTTGCGGCAAGTCGAATGTGATCGACGCGCTGCGCTGGGTGCTGGGCGAATCGAAAGCGTCCGCGCTGCGCGGCGAGACCATGCAGGATGTGATTTTCAACGGGTCGAGCAAACGCAAGCCGGTGTCGCGCGCCAGCGTGGAGCTGATTTTCGATAACTCGCTGGGCAAGGCCGCCGGGCAGTGGTCGAGCTATGCGGAGATTTCCATCAAGCGCGTGTTGCAGCGCGATGGCGATTCCAGCTACCACATCAATAACCAGCATGTGCGGCGCAAGGACATCACCGATATTTTCCTCGGCACCGGGCTGGGGCCGCGCGCCTACGCGATCATCGAACAGGGCATGATTTCGCGCATCATCGAGGCCAAGCCGGAAGAGTTGCGCGTGTTTCTCGAAGAAGCGGCGGGCATTTCCAAATACCGCGACCGGCGCCGCGAGACCGAGCAGCGCATCGGCGACACGCGCGACAATTTGCTGCGCGTGGGCGATATTCTGCAAGAGCTGGAAAAACAACTGGCGCATCTGGGCGCGCAGGCCGAAGTGGCGAAACAGTATCGTGCGCTGGAAAAACAGCGTGACACCTCGCAAGGCTTGTTCTGGCTGGTGAAAAAGCAGGAAGCTGAAGCGCAGCGCGCCAAATTCGCCTCGATGACGGGGAAAACCCGCACCGAACTGGAAACCGAAACCGCGCGATTGCGCGACATCGAAAATCAACTGGAGACCGCGCGCAGCGGGCATTACCAGCTTTCCGATGCGCTGCACGTCAAGCAGGGCGAACTCTACAC
>SCPW01000055.1 GCA_004298605.1 Gallionella sp. | reverse complement strand
GACGAATTCAAGGCGCCGACCTTCGTCTACCAGGTCAGCGGCGAATACGCGATGCTCAAGGCCGCCGCGCAGAACGGCTGGCTGAACGAGGAGGCGTGTGTGCTGGAAGCGCTGCTGGCATTCAAGCGCGCGGGGGCGGACGGGATATTGACCTACTTCGCTCTGGATGCGGCGAGGTGGTTGAAAAGGTAACGAACATGCGCAATGTCCGTCGGTTATTGCGCCCTTGCTCTGGCTACCAATTTTTTGAATATAAATGGTTAGGGAAGCGCCGATTTATTCAGGCCGTTCGGGCTGAGCTTGTCGAAGCCCACGCTAACATGCTGATTCATATAGGCGGAATTTCGGCAAGCTCAATGCGAACGGATTTAATCAGCGTTTCCTTAGAATATCAAGTGAGCATCTTGCAAAACTAAAAATCACAGCAGTCACGAGGATATTTCTCTCTGTTGCCGCCGGAGTAAAAGAGCGATGCGCAGGCGTGTTTGTTAAATTCCACAAAGGCGGAATGCTGGAAACCGGCAAGCTCCAGCCCTTTGGCCAATCCGCCAGCCCCGGAAAATATTCCTAGCGACTTCATGGCTTGCGCTCGATATTTTTGAAGTGGCTTTTGATTCGGGAAAGGATGGCACTTTCTTCAGTGTGAGCGCCGTTGCATTTTTCTGCCCACGCCCGACCCGGATGAATCACATCCCAATCTGATTTTGCTTGCTCGTATCTCCCGCTTCCGGGGTCATGGTTGCCGAAGCCATCCACGGCGGTATTCCAGAGCGGTATATTCAATTTGATTAGCGCGGCCTCGATGGTGCTGATCATATCTGAGCTGGCATCCTCGAAGATGACAAACCGGCACGTGAAGTCTTGAAGTTCCAGTCCTTGAGCGATACCGATGCTTCGGCTGCGTTCCCGCAGGCGGCTAATGAGTTCTTTGGATTGATCGAGCTGGTTATCGGAAACCCGCGCTTGCCGCCAACCCTTTGGCACAGCCTTACCGACATAGATCGCAAGCTGTAAGACAACCGGTTCAGCTCCGCATATTTCTTGTATGCGGGTTTTTTGCCTGTGTAATAAATGGCGTAAACACCTGTGCTAAGGAAAGGCTCAGGCGGGTGCAGCGTGTGTACGGGAGTGCCGTTAAAGAACCAGATCGCGTCTTTTACGAGTTCGGCAAAAGCATCGTTTTTGTAAACCGTATTCACTTCTGTCGAAAGCTTTTGATTTCATGGTGTAACAACATCAGCCCCGATAAACAACCTGCCCGTCGAGCAGCGTATACCTCACCCTGCCTTGCATCTCATAACCGTTGAACGGTGTGTTTTTTCCCTGGCTTTTCAGCGCGGCGGGCTCTACCTTCCACGCCGTTTTCGGGTCGAACACGCAGATGTCCGCATGGGCGCCGACCGACAGGTGTCCCATCTTCTGCCCCAGCAATTGCGCGGGGTTGATCGTGATTTGCGCCAATGCTTCGAGCAGCGGCACCTTTTCCTGCTCCGCCCATTTCAGCACCAGCGGCAGCAGCAGTTCCAGCCCGGTCGCGCCGTCTTCCGCTTCGGCAAAGGGTAACTGTTTGGCGTCGTCGTCCACCGGCGAATGGTTGGAGCAGATCGCGT
>SCPW01000054.1 GCA_004298605.1 Gallionella sp. | reverse complement strand
GAAGCTCAATTCGTTCATCCCGAAGCCTTTCATGCGCTGCACCGCGCGCATCATGGCGTTGTTGCGGAAGCGCGTCAGGTCGGCGGAGGTGATGCGCGCCAGGCCTTCTTTGCGGGCGTTGAATTCGGCGGCTTTTTTGATGCCGGCGCGGTTGAAATCGGGCGCGGACAGCACCCGCGCCAGCGCGTCTTCGTCCCATTCCACGCCGCCGGTCAACCGGGCGATGGCATGCTCGACATCGGCTTTTTCCACCGTTGCGGCACGGCGTTTCTTTGTAAAATGCTCGGCGGCGCTTTCCAGTGCAGGGGCTACAAACATGAGCACTTGCGGGGTTTTGCCGGCGAGGAACGCTGTGAGCATTTGAT
Source organism: Gallionella sp. (assembly GCA_004298605.1). Classification (GTDB taxonomy): domain Bacteria; phylum Pseudomonadota; class Gammaproteobacteria; order Burkholderiales; family Gallionellaceae; genus Gallionella. The sequence goes on along the minus strand of SCPW01000054.1, from coordinate 6,263 downwards.
CCGATTCGTCCGTCCAGGAAAAGGCGCGACCGGGCTGCTGTTCCTGTTCCAGCCGGTCCAGCAGCTTGATGTTGACTTCCAGCCTGCCTTCCGAGCGGGCGACATCTTCGGCGATGGCGCGCACACCTTCCCGCAAAAAGGCGGGCATGGCCGCCAGGCGTTCTCGCGCCTGTTCGCTCCAGGGTAACGTGTCGGCGGGAGTTTGTGCCGTGGCGGGTATTTGCGTTGTAGCCTCGGTGCTGCCGGGTTGTGCGCTTGGCCGGGGCGGGCCGTTGCCGCCAAACCGTTTTGCGGACAGGATGGCCAAGTGCTCTTCGGTCACCACCCCCAAACCCAGTTCGCCCACATAGCTTTCGGCGCGCTTTTTGACCATTTTGCGCAAGAAGGAAGGGACGCGCGACAGGCGTTTTTCCGCTTCGGCGTTCCAAACCAGTTGCCCGGACTGTTCGGCCAGCGGTTCGATGACGGGGCTGCCGTCGGGCAAGTGGACGCACCACGGGTCGGTGTCCATCAGGCTGCCGCCCAAGGCGAGCGGGCGGGCGCGGCAGCCGCCGCACAGTTTGCGGAATTCGCAACTGCCGCACTTTCCTTCCAGTTTGGGGTTGCGCAGAGATTGGAAAGTGGGCGATTGATTCCAGATATCCCAGAATTTCGTGTCGCGGATGTTGCCTTCTTCTTCGGGGATATACGGGCAGGCGGTGACGCCGCCTTCCGGGGTGATGCGGCAATAATGGATGCCCGCCAAGCAGCCGCCACCTTCGTAACCGGCGGCGCGGGTGAGCGTCGAGGCGGGGTTGCGCTGGTAGGCGATGCGCTTGTAATGGGGCGCGCAGCGGGCGCGGATCAGCAGGTCGGTGCTTTGTTCCTGCGCCGCCACCAGTTGCCCCAGCACCCGCTCGTAGGTGACAGGGCTGATGTCCGACATGGATTCGCCGCGCCCGGTGCAGACCAGGAAGAATACGTTCAATACCCGCGCGCCCGAGGCGCGGGCGAAGTCGATCATGGCCGACACTTCTGCTGCATTGGCTTCGGTGACGGAGAAATGTATCTGGAAGGATAGATTATGGCGCTTGCAGGCCTCAATGCCATTCAGAGTTTTTTCCCACGCGCCGGGCAGGCCGCGGAAGGCATCATGTTTTGCTGGATCAAGGGAATCAACGCTGATGCCGACGCCCATCGCCCCGGCAGCCTTGAGTGATTGCACGCGTTTGTCGGTGAGCGCAACGCCGTTGGTTCCCACAACCATGGAAAGGCCTCGTTGGGTGCCATGTGCCACCAGCTCTTCCAGATCGCCGCGCATCAGCGGTTCACCACCGGTGAGGACGATCATGGTTTCCGTGCTGTGTCCCGCAATATCATCCAGCAAACCGCGCACTTCATCCGTAGTAAGCTCATTTTCACCGCCATACTTCAGGGTTTTTGCGTCCATGTAGCAATGGGCACAGGCGAGGTTGCAACGGTTGGTCAGGTTGATGGCGAGCAGGAACAAGTCGTTCGCGTCGGCACTTCCCGTGCGGGGTGCGTTCATTATCGTTGCTTCTTACCGAAGCCGAGCGGGCAACCACGTTGCGCTGGCTCGGCGGCAGACGCACTTTGCCCCCGCATGGTTTTTTCCATTTCGCCGCGGGCCAGCTTGAGGCCGTTTTCCGCCACATCCAAGGTGATTTCGGCGTGGCCGTTTTGTTGCGCGAAACCCTCGATGCGTTGCTTGCATTGGTCGCGCATGAAGCCTTCGGGCACGCGCATCAGGCGAGCCAGCGCGGCTGCCTGCCAGTGGGGTGCTGCGGGCCGAACATCAGCCGGTGCCGAGGCGTCGAGGAACGGTCGGATGTGGTCCGCTTCCACCGTGGCGCTTTTTTCCTGGCGGGCTTTTTTCTCGGCGCGCATGCTCAGGTTGCCGCGCACGGACAGGTCTCCGATGGTGCGCAGCAGCGCGACCGCCTCTTCGGACCAGCGCATGGCTTCTTCCCCAGGTTTGCGCTTCAGTTCCCCGGCATCAAAGGCGGCGACGATTTCTCCCATCGCCTGTTCCGCGTGGTTGGGCATGAGCTGGGCGGTCGCTTCGTCCACGATCCGTTGGGTGATGACGGTGTGGCCGTGTTCCTGGGCGTAACGCATGATGGCCATGCGCGCCATATTGCGGACGAAGGAGGGAACGCGCTCCATCCGGGCTTCGGCTTCGTGGGTCCAGGAGGTGGTGACGCCGGACACGACGTCGATTTCCGGATGGTGTTCGCGCATGCTGAGCAGAATGGCGCAATCCACGTTGTGCAGCAGGTTTTCGCTGTTGCCGCCGATATCCAGTTCGCCGTCGGCGTGGATGCCCAGTTTGCCGATGACCAGCAGCGAAGGTTTGATTTTTTTGACGTATTTTTCGATGGCGTCGTGGGGTTTGCCATCCAGCAGCACGGTCTCTATTTCGATGCCGTAATCCCCGGCGATGGAACGGGCGACCGCCAGGTGGCCGTCGTATATTTTGGCCAACCCCGAGTCGATGATTTCTTCGTGCAGCTTTTCTTGTTCCTTGAATTTGAAGACCTTGCCCGCTTCTTCGGACAGCACCCCGGCAATGCGGTTGAACGCGACGTAATGGTAGTATGGATCGAAGGCGGCGACGACCTTGACCGGTATCTGCCATTGCTCGGCCAAGGCCAGCGCGGTGAGCAGCCCACCGTAGGACTTGTGCGAGCCGTCCACCGCGACGACTATCGGGCCTTCCTTGATAGAGCGGTCGGGTTCCTTGATGACCAGCGTGTCGATCACCGAACGCCGCGCCACCCGTTTGCATACGCTGCCCAAGCGGCTGCCCCCTATCGCGCCGAGACCCAGTGCGCCCATGACGAGCAGGTCATAAGCGCCCGAATTGGCTTCTTGGGTGAGCGCCCGGTAATTTTTACCTTCCAGCGAGCTGCGCTTGAATTCGATACCGAGTTGATCGCATTGGCTTGCCGCCTGATCGAGATACGAGTCGGTGATGATCGATAAACCACGGGTGATTAGGTCGTCATGCACATCCCGCTGGCGCTCCAGTTCCGGTTCCTGCCGGAACTGTTCGGGCAGGCCGCCTTCCATCTGGCGGAAGCGCATGTCGTGCAGTTTGGCGGCGTAGACGTGGGAGCCAGTGATCACGGGGTCGCAGGCCAATTCCGCCAGTTCGGCGGCGCTTTGCATGGCGGCATTGGCGTGGTCGGAGGAATCCAGCGCGACCAAAATACGTTGGTGTAAATGGGTGTCAAGCGAGGGGTGTAACTCTTCGAAAACGGCCAGAGAAACTGGGGGGGTCATGTGATGTACCTCTAGTTTGCTTTAAGCTTTATGAACATTGATACGCATATCCGCGAACCATTCGGCAAATTCAGGTGCCGATAACTTTGAAAAGGGAGAATTTTTTTGACGCCCTCAAAATAAGAGAGGTATATCCATGGTTTTGCACCTGTTGGACATACCTCGCTCAAACCATCACTTACTGCAAGTTCGATATTTTAGACCTACCTGCACACCTCAATATCCAAGTGAACTTTTGCCATTGTAAGCCCTTAATGTTTAACCTTCAATGTGACATCGCTCGCCTTCTGCCTATTGCCACCTTCGACAAATCCGCCTCCGACAAGAATATCGCCGCCACGTCCGGCTATATCCGATTCAATCAATTCCTGCGCTTCTTTGAAGTCTTTATTTGCCGCCGCATTAAGTGCATCCACATCACCCTTGATCGGTTTAAAAGTTGATTTTGGGTTGAGATATTCTTCTATGCTTTTCGGCGGTTTGACATCCTGCATCGTCCTTATGAAAGCGATGATATTCCAGATATCCTGATCATGAAGAACATTCCCCCAATTAGGCATGGATGAAGAGAGCGACACGGCCTCACCGCCGCCCTTGATTACAGTAAACAATTCAAGATTGGTCTTTTTGTTCATGTAATCGCCTCTGGTCAGCGTCCTTGGCCGCGGGTTCAGCTCGGCGGCACTGGGGCCGTCGCCGTGCATCATCCAGCCATGACAGGCGATACAGTAGGAGTAATAATACGTCTTTCCTTGATTTGGGTCAGCGCCTGCAACGAGCGTCTCACCGAATTTAGGTGACCAGTTATTTGTCCATTGATCGTATACGGCAGCCCCCTGCGCAGGATTTTTTACCCGATCCCACAACTCTGTCTTGGCCGAGCCTGCATTGGAGCCATAGCCACTATCCGTTTTGAAAGTTTTGGTGTCGGAATTGGCCCGCTTGCCCACGCCCGTCAAATAGTCGAACGGCGCAACCCCATAGGTGCTACCGCCTTTACCTGCAGAAAAATCAGCGGCTTCTTTCCCAAATGCGTCCGCTGCCGCCTCCGCTTCCTTTTCGGTCAGTGTGGGGCACTCTACCTTCACCCCCCCGGCAGTGCATCGCTTCTCCGCGGCCAGAACCGATGAACTCCCCCACATGAAGCCTAAACTTGTCATTGCGATTAGGCCTATCCTCAACTTGTCATTCTTCATTTTCGATTTCTCCCTTTAGACCCCCCCCCGCAGGGGGGGTGGCCGGTTTATTCATCTGTGCACAAAGAGTAAATGTAAATTACAGACCCTTTACACGCTCCGCTATCGTGACCTGACCCTCTTCCACCAAGCCAGGCAGATGTTGCGCTGCAGCATACTCACCAACGGCAAGGTTGGAAGGACCCTTCTTAGGATCATCAACAAAGAACGTTGCCCTCATCTCCAGGTGCAACGGTCCGCAGAAGTGCGTACAGAAGATTTCATATTCCCCTGCAATATCCGCAGTAAACTCATGCACTGCGGTCACCCCGCGCGGAAGATCCATGTTTGTCCTCAAGCCATATGGGCCATATATGGTCAGCCCCATGGTGACATCAGGGTTCTTGGTAATACCTGCCGCTTTGTCGATATTCGTGGCAAATATCCTGACCTTATCACCCTTGTTCACCCTGACCTGCCGGGGAATGTATCCGTAGCTGAAGGCCTTGATGTGAATTTCCTTGACACCATCAACAACCTTGACGCCCGGTGGTGTGCTCTCCTTGGGGATCATATACCTCTTTGACTTCGCCCTGTGGGCAGGGTCGAGCACAGGGGTCATACCCGCCGTTTTCAGCAAGCCGCCTTGCTCCGCCTCGCCCTTGGTCCAATCCTTGATCAGATAAGACATGAGGCTCTTGGCGTTATGCGGTTCACCGTCAACCGGGGTGATCTTCAAGGTTTTGCCGTAGGTCGGGCTCTTCTCCCGCGCATCCCACATTTCAAAGTTTACCGGATAAACGATACCTGTCGGGCTGAACAGGCCGGTCGAGAACTTGTTCAAAGCCATCACATACGAGTTGTCCGCGCTGATGGAAATATGACCCGTTCTGTAGTGAGTTGGGATTTCATCGACCACTTCAAGTTTCTTGAGATCCACTTTCACGTTGGCGTCCGCTACGAAGCAACTCTCGTAGGCGTACTTGGAAGTCAACCCCTTGGAACTATCTATGCCAGCCCGGTAAGAACCGCCATCCTTGTTATATACGTCCATTACCGAATGAAGAGGACCCGCGCAGGTCGGCAATACTTTCTTTACCGCCAGTTTTTCGGTGTCGATGATGGTCATGGTCGCCGAGAGTTTATCGCTCACCAGCACCATCGTGCCTTCCGGAATAACGTCGGTGCCGTGCGGGTTCTTGCCTACCGGTATTTCCTTCACTAACTTGAAAGGGCTGGTGGAAAATACACCCACGGTGGAATGGTAATAGTTGTTCGAGAAAATATGCTTACCATCTTTACCGGCGTCAAGATAGTCCGGGGCGCTCGGAGAGGGACCCCAGTCGATGACTTCTGTTTTGCCTGAAGCGATGTCGGTCTTGGCCATTTTGCCGGTGTACTCACCTGTTGAAAACAGGCTCTTGCCATCGGTGCTCAGTGCAATATGGTGGACACCAAACGGGAAAGGCAGCGCGATGATTCTTTCCATAAAGCCCGTTTGCAAATTGAGTTCGCAAATCGTGTTGGCGCCCTTGTCGTTGACATACAGGTATTTGCCATCCGGCGTTCCATTCTTGTTACCCAATGGGCTACCGCTAAATACAACCTCGTGCAGATCGACGCCGCAATCGATGTGCCGATAAGTCCTGAAACTGGGAAGACCTATCACCGCCACTTTGCCGTCCACACCGCCGGAAGCGTATAAAATCATCGGGTCATGAAGCGGCGAATCCTTTGGTGCGTGATCCGCATTCTGCCATCCTGGAATAACCTCTGGTTTATCTGCGGCGTCGGCTGCCCCTA
>SCPW01000053.1 GCA_004298605.1 Gallionella sp. | reverse complement strand
CCAAGGGCAACGGCTACCGTTCGCTGCACACCGCCGTGGCCGGGCCGCGCCAGCTCGCGCTGGAAGTGCAGATACGCACGCGCGACATGCACCACGATTCTGAACTCGGCGTCGCCGCGCATTGGCGCTACAAGGAAAACAAGAAGTCCGACGCCGGGTTCGACGACAAGCTCGCCTGGCTGCGCCAGATACTGGCGTGGAAAGCGGAGCTGGCCGACAGCGGCAACCTGCAGGAGCAATTCAAGAACGAGCTGCTGCAAGACCGCGTATATGTGTTCACGCCGCTTGGCAAGGTCATGGATTTACCCAGGGGTGCGACCCCGGTGGATTTCGCCTACACCCTGCACACCGACCTCGGCCATCGCACCCGTGGCGCCAAGGTGGACGGCAACATCGTGCCGCTCAAATACCAGTTGCAGAACGGGCAGCGCGTGGAAATCCTCACCGCGAAACAGGGCGCGCCGAGCCGCGACTGGCTCAGCCCGCAGCTCGGCTACATTAAGAGCGCGCGGGTGCGCGCCAAGGTGCGGCACTGGTTCAAGACGCAGAACCTCGACGACAGCATCGCGCAGGGGCGACTGTTGTTCGAGCGCGAACTACAACGCCTCGGCGTGAGCACGGTCAATCAGGAAAAAGTCGCGCAGCGCCTGCGCTTCCACAAACTGGAAGAGCTGCTCGCCGCCCTCGGGCGCAATGAGATCACCCCGCGCCGCATCGCCCTCGCCATCCAGCAGGAAGTCCCCACGAAGCCGGTAGCCGCCTTGCAGCCCGTTGTCCACAAGCACACCGAACGACGCACCTCATCGACGGGTGTGCTGGTCGAAGGCGTGGGCAACCTGATGATCAAGCTGGCAAAATGCTGCAAGCCGGAAAAACCGGATGCCATCCTCGGCTACGTCACGCGCGACCGCGGCATCACCATCCACCGGCAGGACTGCGCATTCATGCAGCGTGTGCCGGAAGACAAACGCGAGCGGATGCTTAGCGCGGTTTGGGTGGAAGCGTAGGAAGAAATCGTTAAATGGCTGAAAAGTGCCAGTTGCGGACGGTCGCAGTGTTTAATATCCAGCAAGAATGCTGCCACTCGTTGCTAGAAACAATGTGTGGCGGTCATTCGTTAATCTCGATGGGGCTCCTGTGAGTGATAATGGCGCTACGCAAGCGGGTATGTGCCAGCCTGCTGCCTCTCCACTTCCTTGAAAGTTCGGCCATGACAACTATCGCGCGCACCCAAGACGACCTTAATTTACTACTTGATGAGCAACTTGAATTCCTCAAGCTCTCTTGCGCATCCTTTGATAATGGATTCGAGGGGGAAATTAAGCGGCTCGCCGTATCAGTGCGTGTATTGGCGCATGACACGAACGCTTCAACTTCGCTGCTAACACTCACGAATAGGAAAAATACCAACTTCTTGGATACCGCAGATCCATACGACAACGAAAACGTATGGAGTCACTCGTCCTTGGTTCAGATCCACATGACCCCACAGGGCGCAAAGCCGAAAGCACATCTTGACGATGGTATTCAGTCTACACAGATAACCTTTGATGCTTGGTGGAATGGGATTGTCTTGGTCGATTTAGAGAAGAATGAGTTCAGCCGAAAAGACATAGTTTTGTATCTTGCCAATAAGGATGGCGGCGCGCATGTAGACCACGAGATTGATGAGCGGTATCACAATCTCAGGACGAAGAATTCACTGGGTTGGATTTCTGTTTTAGGAGATGGACGAAAAATAGCTGGGGAAGATCAGGTTCCCGCCACTATGCGACAAATTGCGCATGAACTAATCAAGTCATTAGATTCCAGCTACACCTGTACTCAACCAGTTGCTCAGGATACTGGGATGGTAATGTGTGGCATGAGTTTGGTTGCTGGCGCGCATACTCCAGAGAGCAGGTTTCCCAATCTCCGCAAAGATCGACCAACAGTAGGAGGAAAGAAGGTTGGACGTAATGACCCTTGTCCATGCGGCAGTAGCAAGAAGTACAAGAAGTGCTGCATCTGAGATTCATGCCTAACCACTTATTCCACCATCGTAGATTGATGGCTATAAAGCTGCCGGTCTTCTCTGACGGCAACGTGTCGATAGCCGTCATCTTGAAATTAAATGAACCTCGAATTAGTTTTTTAGCCTATAGCATCACCGGAGCAGCAGCAAGCCCATCCAGCCATAGTGCGTATGTCGCGCTACTTGGAAGCTGCCTTAAAAATTCGCGAGGAGGGATGGATGCAAGGAGCACGGAGCGCAGAAACCGGAATGTACTAAAAGTACATGAGGATTTCGAGCACCGCGCAACGCCGCAGACGCCCTCCGCAGCAATTTTTAAGCTGGCTCCCCGCAGATCACCCTGTTCCGGCCCTCATGTTTGGCCTGATAGAGCGCCTTGTCTGCGGCAGCAACCATCCGGTCGGCTAGCTGGCGATGCTCAACAGCAGTATCTTCGATGGGCAGCATGGATATCCCGATCGAGATGGTGACATTGATCGATTGCCC
>SCPW01000052.1 GCA_004298605.1 Gallionella sp. | reverse complement strand
GGGGTCGCGCATTTCCACCGTGTTGGCAATCGCCTTGATCGACTCCTCCAGGCTTTGCCGCAGTACCTCGGCATGTTGCAGGTTCTCGTGGGCAATGCGGTCGCGCTCCAGCCGGGTACGCAGGGTCTGGATGCCAAAGGCCAGGTCTTCGGCGAGTTCCTGCAACAGGGTGACTTCGGCTTCATTGAAGGCATCGGGTTCGGCCGCATAGAGGGTCAGCACACCCAAGGTGTCGGCCGCACTCTTGAGCGGCAACGCGATGCTGGACCGATAGCCGCGCTTGGAAGACGCCTCCCGCCAGGGCGTCATCGCCGGGCTGGCCAGAAAATTCTGATTCACCTGGACGCTGCCGGTCCGGAGCGCCGTGCCGGTCGGGCCATTCCCGCTTTCGCTATCGGCCCAACTGATGCCAGCCGTCGCCAGGTAGCCTTCTTCATAGCCATAATGCGCCACCGGGCGCACCGTTCGGGCCGCATCCTGCTCAGGAAAACCGACCCAGGCCATGCGGTAACCGCCGATTTCGACGACCAGCCGACAAACGGCAGTGAGCAGCTGGGACTCCTTGGTGGCGCGCACCAGTTCCACGTTGCAGGCACTGAGGGTGCGCAAGGCGCGGTTGGCTCTGGCCAGCGCCAGTTCGGCGCGCTTGCGCTCGGTGATATCGCGCACGATGCCCACCGCGTGCCAGCGCTCCTTGAGCTTGACCGCCGAGAGCGACAGCTCGATCGGGAACTCCGTGCCATCCTTTCGCAGCGCCGCCAGTTCCAGCGCCTTGCCCACGGCCGCGCCTTCTCCGGTCGACCTGAAGTGGTCGAACGCCTTCTGCTGCGCATCACGGAAGCGTGCCGGTGCGAGCAAGGCGTGCAGATCTTTGCCAAGCGCTTCCTGCCTTGAATAACCGAACATTCTTTCCGCCGCCGCGTTCCACAGCACGATCTTGCCATCGTTGTCCAGCATCAGAATCGCATCCTGTGCCGAGGCCGCAACCATGCGCAGCGTTTCCTCGCTCTCGCGCAGCGCCATTTCCGCCGCCTTGCGCGCCGCCTCCACTTGCGCCGCCGCCAGCACCCGCTGGACTGCCGGCGCCAAGCGCGCCAGCCGGTCTTTCAGCACGTAATCCTTGGCGCCGGCATGGATCAACTCGACCGCGTCGATGTCGCTGAGCGCGCCGGTGACCATGACCACCGGCACTTGCGCGTGGTCGCGCCGGACGATCTCCAGCGCGTCCATGCCGTTGAGGTCGGGCAGCTTGTAGTCCGACAGCACGATGTCCGGCTGGAATTCCGCCAGTGCCTGGATGAACGCGGCGCGCCGCTCCACGCGCTTCGCAGTGAAGGCGATGCCGCCCTTGCGCAGCTCGTGTTCCATCAGTTCAGCGTCGGTGGGCGTGTCCTCCAGCATCAAGACCCGCAGTTCCCGGTTCATCGGCGCCTGCTCCATGCTACTTTGCCGCCACCGGTGGGTGGTTCATCAGCAGCCAGTAAAGC
>SCPW01000006.1 GCA_004298605.1 Gallionella sp. | reverse complement strand
GGATGGTTGTCGTCATACAGGAAAATCAGATCCAAGTCGGAGGCGTAGCCGAGTTCTTTACCGCCCAGTTTGCCGTACGCGATGATGGCGAATTTCGGGTCGTCGCGATGCCGTTTGCGCGCGGTTTCCCAGCTCAGCGCCAGCACATGGCGCAGCAGCAGATCGGCCAGGTCGCTCAAATGGTCGCTGAGCTTTTCCAGCGGCAGCAAACCTTGCAGGTCCATCGCCAGCAGGTGGAAGGTTTGCTCCTGCTGGGCATGGCGCAACACATCCAGTTGCCGCTCGGCGTCCCCGGCGCAGTCGGCCAGGCGCGCCCGCACATCCTGGTCGAGCCGCTGCCACTGCGGCGGCTGGTACATCTCGCGCGCATCCAGCAACTCGTCGAGCAATGCCGGGTGCCGGGTCAGGTATTCGCACGCCCAACTGCTGGCGGCGACCAGTTTTGCCAGGCGCTGCAAGGCCTGCGGATATTCGGCCAGAAAGGCGAGGTAGGCGGCGCGGCGGCTGACCGCCTCCAGCAGGGCGAGCAATCTGGACAGCGTCGCATCGGGGTCGCCCTGTTGCGCGCTCAGGGCGATGAATTGCGGGATCAGCTTGTCCAGCCGCTGCTTGCTGGGTTCGGGCAATTGCCGGTAGCGGTTGCTCTCGCGCAGTTGCAGCAGGCGTTGCGCGCTGCCGGTTGCGGCGCGGTAACCCAGGCTTTCCAGGTAGGCGCCCAATTCTTCGGCGCCGATTTCTTCCCGCCAGGGCTGCACGCTGTTTTGTTCTTCCGGCTGCGCGCCAAAAATCTGCCCGAACTGCTGGCTGACCAGCGCGCGATGGCGGTCGAGTTCATCCAGCAGCGCCGCGTAATCCGCGTAGCCCATGGCTTCGGCGATGATTGCCCGGTCTTCGGCTTTCTCCGGCAGTTCCTGGGTTTGCTGGTCGTCGAGATATTGCAGGCGATGTTCCAGATTGCGCAAAAACACATAAGCCGCATCCAGGGCGGCAGCCGCCTGCGCGGATAGCTGGTTGTTTTCGCCGAGCTGCCGCAGCACGCCTCGCGTGGGTCGGGTGCGCAGCCTGGCATCCTGCCCGCCCCGTATCAGTTGAAAAACCTGGGCGGTGAATTCGATTTCGCGTATGCCGCCCGGGCCGAGTTTGATATTGTTGAGGCGGTCGCGGCGTTGCACTTCCTGGCGGATTTGCGCGTGCAGTTTGCGCATCGAATCGATTGCGCCGAAGTCGAAATATTTGCGGAACACGAATGGCCGGGCGAGCCGCATCAATTCTGTGATCTGCGGGCTATCGGCGGGCGCGACGACGCGCGCCTTGATCCACGCGTAACGCTCCCATTCGCGCCCCTGGCTGACCAGATATTCTTCCAGCGCGGCAAAGCTCATCACCAGCGGGCCGCTGTCGCCGTAGGGGCGCAGCCGCATATCCACGCGGAACACATAACCGTCGGCGGTGGGTTCGTTGATGAGGCTGATCAGGCGGCGGCCCAGCCGGGTGAAGAACTCGTGGTTGCTCAAGCTGCGCGGGCCGTCGGTTTCGCCGTCTTCCGGGTAGACAAAAATCAGGTCGATATCCGATGAGACATTCAGCTCGCCGCCGCCCAGCTTGCCCATGCCGACGACCAGTAATTCCTGCGGTGTTCCACTCGTTTCACCCAGCGGGACGCCGAATTGCGCCCGTATGGCCTGCATCAAACAGGCTTGCGCCTGTTGCACACACAACTCCGCCAGCGCGGTCATCGCCCCCATCACTTCGTCCAGGCCGGACAAGCCGTTGAGGTCGCGCAGAATCAGTTTGACCATCACCTGCTTGCGCAATTTGCGCACGGCGCGCGCCAGCCCGTTTTCGTCGTCAAACGCGAGCGTCGCGCCAGCGACCCGTTCGCCCCCTCTCCCGAGGATTGAAGATTGCCTTTCTCGTTCGCTTCCTCGCCCGCTTGCGGGAGAGGATTGAGGAGAGGGGTTGTCAGCGGGATAACCAGCGACTTGCCTGTCGTTGTTGGACAGCCTAGTCAGATGGCTATAACCAATGACCTGCCCAGCGTCTTTTGCTGGGTTAGTCAGATGGCTAGTAGTTTCATCAGTTGTTTCATCAGAAGATTGAGGTGAGGGTTGGTGAGAGTGAAGAGGCTGTTGCAACAACGCCCGCATTTCGGTGCGGCTGCATGGCGTGGCGTAATTTTCCTGCAACCAATCCAGCAGCGGCGGGTCTGCTTCCAGCACGCGCCTGGCGTAACGGCTGCAGCGCAGCGTTTTTTGCAGCAGGTTGCCGAAGGTTGCGGGCGGCGAGCTTGCGGTATTCATAGGGGGGGCTTCAAGTTAGAATGCGTATCGGTTTCGATTATAAATCCTGGAAACTCATTCCGGCGCGTTTGCGTCTTAACTTATAGATGTTGAAATCTCTTCCCGTCCGCCTGCTCTGGCACAGTTTGAACTGGTTGATGCGGCTCGCCATTGTCGCATCGGCAGTTGTGGCTGTGCTGATCGCGCTCGCCATCATCGCGCTGCGCTATTGGCTGTTGCCGGATATCGAAAGGTATCACGACGTGATTACCGCTTCCTTGTCCGGCGCGATCGGCAATCCGGTGACCATCGGCAAGATCGAGGGCGACTGGCAGGGTCTGCGCCCGCGCCTGGATTTTACCGATGTGCGCATCCTGGATGGGCAGCGGCAGCCCGCCCTGGTGCTGCCGCACATCAGCAATACGCTGTCGTGGACATCGCTGTTCAGGGCGGAGTTGCGGCTGGCCAGCCTGGAAATCGACAGGCCGGAACTGCTGGTGCGCCGCGATGCGCAGGGGGGGGTGCATGTCGGCGGCGTGGCGATCTCACAGCAAGGGAGCAACGGCGATCTTGCCGACTGGTCGCTGCACCAGCCGCGCATGGTGGTGCGCGACGCGCTCATTGTCTGGCTGGACGAGCAGCGCGGCGCGCCGCCGCTGGTGCTGGAAAATGTCGACGTGCGCATCGAAAGCCTGTTCAACCGCCACCGTTTCGCCTTGCGTGCCGCGCCGCCGAACGAGCTGGCATCTCCTCTGGACGTGCGCGGCGATTTTCGCGGGGCGAGTTTTGACGACTTGAACGCTTGGCGCGGCCAAATCTTTGCCCAACTCGATTACACCGACGTGACGGCCTGGCGCCCCTGGCTGGATTTGCCCGGCGAATTCAGCCGGGGGCGCGGCGCGCTGCGCGGCTGGCTGACCGTCCAGGACGGCAAGATAGCGCAGCTCACCGCCGACCTGGATTTGCGCGATGTGGCGACCAGGCTGGCCGAAGATGTGCCGGAGATGGCGTTGTCCAGCTTGCGCGGGCGCGCCGCGTGGAAAAATGTGCCGGGCGGCATGGAGATTTCCACCCGGCGCCTGGCGATGCGGTTGCGGGATGGCGTCGAATTGCAGCCCACGGATTTTTATTTCCGCACTACACGGGTAAATGAGGGGCAACCGGCAAGCGGAGAGTTGCGCGCCAACCTGTTGCAACTGGAAAGCCTCGCCAGCCTGGCAAATTTCCTGCCGCTGGAAGCCGGCCTGCGCGCCCGGCTGGACGCCTATGCGCCAAGGGGAAAGGTGTCCGGCCTGAACGCGCAATGGCGGGGCGCGCCCGAAAACCCGGACGGCTACAAAATCAAGGGGCAGTTCGAGAATCTTGCCCTGCGCCAGGTTGGCAAGATGCCCGGTTTTTCCGGCCTGTCGGTGGACGTGGACGGCAGCGATGCGGGCGGCACGCTGAACATCAAATCCCATCAATTATTTGTGGACGCGCCGGGCGTGATACGGGAGCCGTTATCTTTTGCCACGTTGACGGGGCAGGCCGGCTGGCAGCGCAAACGCGGGGAACTGTCGGTCAGGGCCGATAATGTCGCCATCGCCAACGACGATCTGGCGGGCAATCTGTACGGCAGCTACCAGACCCAGGCCGGCACACCGGGCGTGCTGGATCTGACGGTCAGCCTGACGCGCGGCGATGTCCGGCGCGCTGCCCGTTACACCCCGCTGATCGCGCTGGACAGGGAAGGCAACGACTGGTTGAACGGCGCATTGCTGGCGGGGCGCACGCAGGATTTGCGCATCCGCATCAAGGGTAATCTGGGCGATTTTCCGCTGGATGGCACCGGGGATGCGCTGTTCGAAATCGGCGGTCATGCGCAGGGGGTTGTCCTGGAGTTTGACAAGGGCTGGCCGCGTATCGAAAACATCACCGGCGAATTGCTGATACGCGGCAACAAGCTGGAAGTGAAATCGCCTTCCGCGACCATGATGGGCGCGCGCCTGCAGAACGTCACCGTCACCTTGCCGGACATGATGAGCGAAGATTTGCCGCTGGAAATAAAGGGTGTGGCGGTGGCCGCGAGCAACACCTTTTTGCAATTCATCCAGCAGAGCCCGGTGCGCGGCTACATAGACGGGTTCACCGACGGCATGACGGCCAGCGGCAACGGGCATCTGGACTTGTCCGCGCGCATCCCGTTGCTGAGCGACAAGCCGGTGAAAGTGTCCGGCGCCATCCGCGTGCAGGATAACGATATCGATCTGGGCGAAGGTGCGCCGCTGTTGCGCAGGACGCGCGGCACGCTGTCGTTCACCGAGTCGGGCATGCAGGCCAGCGGCATATCGGCGGAAATACTGGGCGGGGCGGCCAGCATCAACGTGCGGGCCGCCGAAGGCGGCGCGGTGCATGCCAGCGTGCAGGGGCGCAGCAACATGGATGTCCTGCGCAAGCTCAACCCGCACCCGCTGCTCAACCATTTGCACGGCGGCGCGGCATGGGACGCCGACATCAATGTGGTGAAAAAATCCGCGCAGGTGGTGATCAAGTCCAATCTCCAGGGTTTGGCCTCCACCTTGCCGCAACCTTTCACCAAGCGGGCTAACGAGGAGATGCCGCTGCGCGTGGAAAAGAAGCCGAATGTGCCTGCCCCGGGTAGCGTTGCCGTGGAGCAGGATATTATTAATGTGCAGCTCGGCAAGCTGCTCGGCGCGCGGCTGGCGCGGCGCGATGAAAACGGCGCGATGGCCGTCAAGCGCGGCGTTATCAACTTTGGCGACCAGGGCAATTCCGGCGGCAAGGCCAAGTGGCCGGACAAGGACGGTATTTGGCTGGCGGGCACGCTGCCGGTTCTGTCCTTGCAGGGTTGGGGCGATCTGTTCGGCGCGGCTGACGGCGCGGAAAAAAGCGGGCTTCCCATCACGGGCGCGAACCTCTACATCGGCAAGGTGAGCGGGTTCGGGATGCATATTGACGGCCTGAACATTGACGGCAGCAGGCGTGGCGAAGGGTTTTTTGCGCAGTTGTCCGGCAGCGCGTTAAATGGCGATGTGGATTGGCAGCCGCGCGGGGAAGGCAAGTTGACGGTGCGTTTGCAGAATTTGCAGTGGGGCGGCGAAGAGCGGGCGGCAACCGCTCCCGGCCAGGCCGACAAGCCTGCGCCGATATCGCCCGATAACCTGCCCGCGCTACAGGTTTCCATCGAAAATTTGCAGATGAAAGGCAAGCAGATCGGGAAGCTGGAGCTGGTCGGGCACCCGGATGGCCGGGACTGGCGGCTGCGCCGGATGCGCATCACCAACCCGGATGGCACGCTGACGGGCGACGGGATATGGCATGGCGGCAAGGAGGACGCGAGGAGCGCCGTCAACCTGTTGCTGGAAATCAGCGATGCCGGAAAAATCCTGGCGCGTTCCGGCTACCCGAATACCGTCAAGGGTGGCAGCGGAAAGCTGGCGGCAAACCTGTCGTGGGCCGGCACACCGGACGAATTCAACTATGCCACGCTGGGCGGCCAGCTCAAGCTGGATACCGGCAAGGGGCAATTTCTCAAGATGGAGCCGGGCATCGGCAAATTGCTCGGCATTCTCAGCTTGCAGGCTTTGCCCAAGCGCATCACGCTGGATTTTACCGATGTGTTCAGCGAAGGCTTCCAGTTCGACAACATTAACGGCAACGCGTCGATCCGGCGCGGCGTGATGGATACGCAGGATTTCCATATCGACGGGTCGTCCGCCAAGGTGACCATGAAAGGCAGTGTGGATCTGGTGAATGAAACCCAGGATCTGCGCGTGAAGGTTTTGCCGACGCTGGGCGATAGCGTGTCGCTGCTAGGCGCGTTTACCGCGGGGCCGGTAGTGGGTATCGGTTCTCTCATCATCAACAAGGTATTGGGCAATCCGCTCGATAAGCTGGTATCGTTTGAATACAATGTCAGCGGCACCTGGAGCGACCCCAGTGTGGTCAAGATAGGGCAGGCCACTTCGACAGGCTCGGGGCAAGCTCCGGCCAACCGGAAAGAAAACAAACAGAGTGAGTGAAAAAGCGAATCATGTTCCAGGGTAAATATTATGCAGCAACGTAGTGATAACCACGCATCCGCCGGCAGGGATGGCGGATCGCCTGCCCCAGGGCGCACCGCACAATTTAAAGTTGCCGCGATCCAGATGGCTTCCGGCCCGAATGTCGCGGGCAATCTGGGTGAGGCGCGCCGCCTCATCGCCAAAGCCGCCGAGCAAGGCGCGCGCCTGGTCGTGCTGCCGGAATTTTTTGCCATCATGGGCATGGATGAGCAGGATAAAGTCAAAGTGCGCGAGGAGCATGGGCAGGGGCAGATACAGGCTTTTCTCGGCGAGGCCGCCCGCCGGCACAAGATATGGCTGGTGGGCGGGTCGATCCCGCTGGCGGCCAGCACGCCGGACAAGGTGCTGAACAGTTGCCTGGTGTTCGACGAGCATGGCGTGCAGGTGACGCGTTACGACAAAATCCACTTGTTCAACCTGGAGCTGGGCAACGAGCGCTACAACGAGGCCAGCACCATAGAGGCGGGCAACCGGGTCGTCGTGGTGGATAGCCCGTTCGGGCGCATCGGTCTGGCGATTTGCTATGATCTGCGCTTTCCCGAACTATTCCGCGCGATGAAAGATGTGGACATTATCGTGCTGCCCGCCGCGTTCACCGAAACCACCGGCAAAGTGCATTGGGAAGTGCTGGTGCGCGCCCGCGCCGTGGAGAACCTGGCATATGTGATCGCCGCCGCGCAGGGCGGGTACCACGTCAACAGCCGCGAAACGCATGGCAACAGCATGATTGTGGATCCGTGGGGGCGCGTGCTGGACAGGCTGCCGCGCGGCTCCGGCGTGGTGATCGCCAATGTGAATCCGATGTATCAAAACAGTTTGCGCGCCAGCTTGCCCGCGCTGGCGCACCGCACACTGCATGTAATTCAGTGAGGTAAACCCCCGGCTATGCCGGGGGACTAAGTAAAAACTTAAAAGTTGCGCCGGAAGCCGCACCGGGAAAGCGCAAAGAAACAAGTGGAAAGCCATGACGGGCGATTGCCCCGCCTTTTTTGAAATGAACCGCCACGTCAATGCCATTGCCGAGAGCTTGAGTTTGCGAGCACCAACAACAAAGCAATTATCCTGATGCACCCCGACCGCAAAAACCACCACTGGCGCATCGCCGGTTTCTATTTCTTCTATTACGCCTTCATCGGGATGTTCGCGCCCTACTGGAGTTTGTATCTGCAATCCATCCACTTCGATGTGGTCGAAATCGCCATTTTGATGTCGGTGCAGCCGGTGATGCGCATGATTGCGCCGAATGTGTGGGGCTGGCTGGCCGACCATACCGGCAAGCGGTTGCTGGTAGTGCAGGTCGCCGCGACGTTGAGCGCGGTGTTTTATCTGGGCGTGTTCGCCACCACCAGTTTCTGGGGGATGTTGCTGGTGCTGGGGCTGATGAGTTTTTTCTGGAGCGCGTCGATGCCGCTGGTGGAGGCGACCACGCTCAGCTATCTCGGCAAGCATACCGCGCGCTACGGGCGCATCCGTTCGTGGGGCTCGATCGGTTTCATCGTCTCGGTGGTGGGGCTGGGCTACGCCTTCGATTACATCGCCATCGCATGGTTGCTGTGGGCGGGGTTGATCTGCGAGATTGGCATCCTGATTTTTTCGCGCCAGATTCCGCACATCGAGGTGTTGGCGCATCACACCGACAGCCAGCCGATCCGGCAAATCGTGTTGCAGCCGCGTGTCATGGCGCTGTTCGGCGCGTGTTTTTTGATGTCTGTCGCACATGGCCCTTACTACACTTTTTTCTCGATCTATCTGGTCGAACACGGCTACGCCAAGAGCGCGGTGGGCGGGTTGTGGGCGCTGGGCGTGATCTGCGAAATCGGCGTGTTTTTCCTGATGCCCTGGCTGGTGCGCCGCTACGGTTTCACCCGCATCCTGGCCGGCAGCTTCGGCTTGGCCGTGCTGCGCTTCACGCTGATCGGCTGGGGGGTGGATTGGCTGTTGCTGTTGCTGGTCGCGCAAGTGCTGCACGCCGCCACCTTCGGCGCGTATCACGCCGCCTCGGTGGGGATGGTGCATGAATTTTTTCAGGGGCGGCATCAATCGAAAGGACAGGCGCTGTTCGGCAGTCTCACTTATGGCGCGGGCGGTATGTTGGGCGGGCTGGCCAGCGGGCCGATCTGGCAGCACTATGGCGCCAGCGTGCTGTATTCGTGCAGCGCGGGCATGGCATTGCTGGGGCTGTTGCTGATGGGGTGGAAGCAGGGCATGGCAGAAGTGTAGGGGCGCGCCCACGCTCAAGCACACCCGGCAATGCCCGCCCATAAGCTGCCAAGCGACCCCCATTGTGGCATAATCGCGCGCTCTAAAAACGAGTATCAGGCAAGCGAAACAACATGGGCGCGCAAACACTTTACGACAAACTCTGGAATTCTCACGTGGTGCGGCAAGAAGCCGACGGCACCGCGCTGATTTATATCGACCGCCATCTGGTGCATGAGGTGAC
>SCPW01000462.1 GCA_004298605.1 Gallionella sp. | reverse complement strand
CGTGGGTGGTGTACTCCACCTGGCAGGCGCCATAGGTGACGGTAAGGTTCGGGTGATGCTCCTCGCGGTGGGATAGCCAGGCGATGGCGTTCACGAACGCGAGGGTCTGGTAGTAATTTTTGAAGTGGTAGGTCTTGCCGATCAGGTTGCCGTATTGCTGCCAGCCTTCGAGCAGCAGCATCAGGTTGTCGATTTCCGGTTGCGTGAGGGGCGGCATACCGCCTTCACAGGGTTTGCATTGTTTTCCGGCGAGATCGCATACGTCGTTCATGGCTGTCTCCTTTGCTCAAGGTTGTCGGGTATCCCCGGGAATAACGCGGTTGCCGGTTTCATGGCGATCTCCTCACAGGGTTTGCAAATGGGCGATGCGCGCCGCCGCAGGCGGATGCGAGTCGTAAAAGCTGGAATACAGCGGGTCGGGGGTGAGCGTGGCGGCGTTGTCCTGATAAAGTTTGACCAGCGCGCTCACCATATCGGGCGCGGCGGTTTGCCTGGCCGCGTAAGCGTCGGCCTCGAACTCGTGTTTGCGCGAATAGGCCGACAGCAGCGGCTGCAACGAAAAGCTGAATACCGGCAGGATCATGAAGAACAGCAGCAGCGCGAGCGCGGTGGAATGCGTGCGCACTCCCAGCCCGTCGTAGAACCATCCGGCCTGCATCAGTTGGCCGAGCAGCCACAGAAATCCCAGGCTCATGGCAAAGGTCGCCGCGATGCGCTTCATCACGTGGCGGTTTTTGAAATGGCCGAGTTCGTGCGCCAGCACCGCCTCGACCTCGTTGCCGCTCAGGCGCTCCAGCAGCGTGTCGAAAAATACGATGCGCTTGGTTTTGCCGAAGCCGGTGAAGTAGGCGTTGCCGTGCGCGCTGCGCTTGCTGCCGTCCATCACGAACAGGCCCTGCGCGGTAAAGCCGCATCTGCCCAGCAAAGCCTCGATACGCGCCTTCATCGCCTCGTCCTGCAGCGGCGTGAACTTGTTGAACAGCGGCGCGATGAACGACGGGTAGATGAACAGGATGAGCAGGTTGAACGCCATCCACGCCAGCCACGCGTACAGCCACCAGTAACCGCCCGCGCGCTCCATCATCCACAGCACGCCGAACAGCAGCGGCAGGCCGAGGGCCGCGCCGAGCAGCATGCTTTTCAGGGCGTCCAGCAGGTAGAGCGCAAGCGTCATTTTGTTGAAACCGAAACGCGTTTCGATGACGAAGGTGCGATACAGGCTGAACGGGAGCTCCAGCAGCGACGAGAGCAGCAGCACCGCGACGATGGCCGCCACGCCCTGCGCGAGCGGTGAACCGAACCAGGCGCCGCAGAGGCCGGCGATGAACTGGATGCCGCCCGCCAGGGTAAAGGCCAGCAACAGCACCGCATCGAACAGGTCGCCGAGCATGGCGAAGCGGGTCTTGGCGGAGGTGTAGTCCGCCGCTTTCTGGTGGTCGCCGAGCGTGATTTTTTCGCGGAACGCTTCCGGCACGGCGGCGCGGTGCGCGGCGATATGCGCCAGATGGCGGCGCGCCAGCCACAGTTTCGCAAGCGTGGCAAACGCCAGTGCGACGATGAAAATAAAAGTGAATTGCGCCGCGCTCATAGTGGGTGTTATTTCGGTGTTCGCGAGGTGCGGGCTTGTGACACAATGTGCGCCCTACCGTTCATGTTTGAGACGCGCGAATTATGGCACAGAATCAAAACTATCTTGTCTGGATAGACATGGAAATGACCGGGCTCAGCCCGGATAACGACCGCGTGATAGAAATTGCGCTGGTGATCACCGACAACAACCTGGAAACGGTTGCCGAGGCCCCGGTGCTGGTGGTGCATCAGCCGGACAGCGTGCTGGACGGCATGGATGCGTGGAACAAATCCACCCACGGCAAATCCGGCCTGGTCGGAAAAGTGAAAGCCTCCACGCTGAACGAGGCGGATGCGGAAGCGCAGATGCTGGAATTTCTCAAGGAATATGTGCCGGCCCGCACCTCGCCGATGTGCGGCAATTCCATTTGCCAGGACCGCCGCTTCCTCGCGCGCTGGATGCCGAAGCTCGAAGATTACTTCCACTACCGCAACCTGGACGTGAGCACCCTCAAAGAACTGGCCAAACGCTGGAAACCGGAAGTGGCGCAGGGGTTAAAAAAGCACGGCAAGCACGAAGCGCTGGCCGACATCTACGAATCCATCGGCGAGATGAGACATTACCGGGAGAATTTCATCAGGCTTTAAAACGGCCCATGTGTCATTCCGATTTTCTTCCAAAGATAAAATATTGATCCTAAAAACCTCAATTCAAGCCACATAACCAGCCACTTGGCTGGTTATGTGGCTAACAGAGTTTTTAAGGTTGATATTTTTATCGCGGGCCGGAATGGGCTTCAGCCGTCCGGCGCAGGTGCTGGCTCTCAAACCTTCTGTTTGAGGGCCAGCACGGCCTGGTTGCGCAGGGTGCGCAGCAGCGACAGTTGCTGTTGCGACATGTTGAGAGCATCGGCTTCGGTCATGTCGGCGTAAAACAGGCAAACCGCCTTGTCCTTCAGCATGACCGGCAGCAGCATGAAGCAGGGGGCGTTGACGGTGTTCCGGTACCAGGCGGGAATCTTGTCGGCGATGTTGGGCGCATGAATATCCTCGATCGCAATATCCAGGCCTTTGGCGGTCGACAGGTGGAACACATCCGGCGCGAAGGCCAGGGGAAAGCGGAAACGCGGGATCACCGCGTCGATTTCCGCGCCGAACCCAAACCGCGCGACCATGGCATTCTGTTTGTTGTCGCGGATCAGGATCAGGGCGCGGTTGAATCCCATCCCGCGGTAAATTGTTTCCAGCACCATCTGCAAGACATCGTTGAGGTTGAAATCGCTCACCAGGGAAGCGGTCACATCCTGGATGCCGGCGCCGAGTATCGCCTCCGGATCGGGCGGGCGGGCGCCGGCATCCGCCGCATCTTCTTTCTGCGTTACGGTCTGGTCCAGCCGGGTTATGCCGTCCACTCCGCCTTCGTCTTTTTCCGTATCGGCGGCCAGGGACTTTCCGCACCACGCGCTCACTTGCTTCAGCAGCGGGCTCTTGCCGGTGCCGATGCCCAACACGCCGGAACGGCGGGCCAGTTCGCCCAATCCGG